>DASXPZ010000262.1:0-4860 GCA_036493275.1 Pirellulales bacterium | reverse complement strand
AGCCAACGACTGATTTCGAGTCTCCGCCGCCGCGAGCGCCTACTCGCGCTCGCCTGGGGCGCTGCGCGGCTCGTGCTGGTCGTCATCGTCGCGCTCGCCGTCGCGTGTTACGTCGATTGGCGCGTCGATATGCGGCGCGATACGCCGTGGGCGTTGCGCGTCGGCATGCTGGTCGGGCAGATTGCACTCGCGCTCGGCTTGGCATGGTGGTGGGTCGTCCAGCCGCTGGTGCGTCGGCGGACGGATGACGACGTCGCGCTCTTTATCGAGGACCAGACGCCGGCGCTCGGCCATCGGCTCATCTCGGCCGTGCAACTCAATCGAGCGAATGCCGACACCGCCGGCATGTCGCCGGAATTGATCGGCGTCGTCACGCAAGAGGCCGAGGAGCGGGCGAAGGTGATCGATGTCGGCGAATTGACCGACGGCCGGCTGTTGTGGAAGGCGGCCGGCATCGTGTCGCTCGTCGCGATCTTTGCAGTCACCGCGCGGTATGCCGCGCCGAAAACGGTGAGCGTGCTGCTCGCGCGGCAGATCCTTGGAGAGGAGGAGATACCGCGGACGACTACGATTACTAGTCGGACGTTTGAGGTTTGGCCGCTTGGGGAGCCTACTCCAGTCACGTTTTTCGTGGATAGGAACGGCCCAGTTACTGGAATCGAGGTAAGAGTAACGGCAGAGAATGGCACGGAGATTCGTCTGGAGCCAGTTACAGTTGTTGACGACTGGAATGTACTGGGGTTGGGAAGTCGACAGAGGGCGTTCTCTACCGACGTTCCGGCCCATTTTGGAGATTTTGAATTTCGGATTTGGGCAGCAGATGGTCGCCTGAAGCCGCCTGGCCATGTTCGCCGTGTGCCGCGACCATCAGTCATCAACCAAGACGCTGCGGTGGTTCTGCCTGCGCATTGCGGGACGAAGCCCGACGGAGGGCGGTATCGAGTTGCTCAGCCGCGCGGCGAGATCATCGGCATCCCAGGATCGGACGCGATCGTGAGTTGCAAGTCGCAAAAGCCGTTGCGAAAGGCGTTCATCGAGTTGCTGGCCGTGTCAACCGCGCCCGAAGAGGTCGTTCACGGCGGAGCGTCGGTTGTGGTGGTGAACCGAATGATCGACATGGAACTTGGCGAAAATCGGATGGAAGGGGTCGGCCGATTCGACATGAAGCCGGAGGAATCGGCGTACCGCATCGTTGTCGAAGACGAGCACGCATTTCGCAATGCCGATCCGCCCCGGCGGGGGATCAAGATCGTGCCGGAGGAGCCGCCGACGGTCGCTCTGTTGCCCGAGCAGTTTTTGCCGGATCAGTATCCGGGCGCGGGCGTGGCCGAGGATTTCGAGGTCGAGGGCGTGCCGATCCCGATGGGAGGGTCGATTCGGATTGCGTACACGGCCACGCATCCGTTTGGACTCGGCCGGGCTACTCTGCAATATCGGGTGAACGAGGGGCCGTGGCAGCCGTTCCCGCTCGGCGAGACGCCGGCGACGGAGAAGACGGGGCCGTTCGACCCGCGGCGCGGCGCGTTCGCCAATAGCAAGCCGGGCGATCAGGTGCAGTTTCACGCCGTGCCGTCGCCCGATCCGGAACGGCTGTTGCCGCGGACAGATGGGGGAGGGCGGTTCGATTTCCAGACCCGTGGTTTGCCGGATCTTAAGATCGGCGACCGGATCGAGTTTTTCGTTGAGGTGGCCAACCGCGATCCGAATGCGCCGCAGATCGGCCGGTCGGAAACGCGCGTGAAGACGATCGTGACCGTGCCGCAGCTCGTGCAATGGATCGACGCCACGCTGCGGCAGGAAGATCGCATCCGGCAGTTGGAGCAAAAGCAAAAGGGAGTGTTCAAGAAAGATTGAACCACGGAGACACGGAGAGCACTGAGAAAGATGAAGAATGAGAGCGGATTTTTCTCCGTGATCTCCGTGTCTACGTGGTGAAATCGCTTCTCTTCCGTCGTCGAATATGTCAGAATCGAGTCGGCAGAGGATGTGACCATGATGCGACTGGCGACCCTCGCTCTTCTCGGTTTCGCGGTGTTCGCGGTGCGAGCCGACGACCCGTCGGAGCGGCAGCGCGAGATTCAAACCGAGACCGATCGACTCGTTCGCCGCGTGAGCACGATGCTCCGCGTCATGGAGTATCACCAACTCGATAAGTCGGCCGAGAAGCAGATGCTCGAACAGATCACGACGACGCTTGCGGGCCTGAGCCGCGAGCAGATGACGGCCGTGATCGCTCAACTCGATAAAGCCGCCAACGAAAAGGACCCGACGAAGTCGCAAGCCGAGACCGACGCCGCCTACGCCCGGCATCGCGAGATCATGACGAGTCTTCGGACTCTTTTGAGTGTGTACGAATCGGTGAAGACGATCGATCAAGCGGCCGAGCGCCTCGGCCGGGCGGCCCGCGATCAACTCGAACTGGCTTTGCAAACGACGGCGATCATCTCGGATGCGGTCGGTGGCAAGACGGATGACGACGTCGATACACGGCGACGCCGGGCGGATCAGTTTCGCAGAATGCCGACGCTCGGCGCGAAGGCGCCGCGGTTGGCCGACGATCAAGCCGATTTCGCCAAGGAATTCGCTCACGTCTTCGAACAGGTGCTCGCCCTGCACGCGACCCTGCCGCCGGACCAGCACGCGCGGATGGCCAAGGCGCTCGAACTGATCAAGTCGCGCCGGCTGCTGACGATCCTCAAGGAACCACAAGCCGAACTCCGCGAGCAGGGCACACTGGAAGAGCGGCGCGATTCGTGGATTAAGGCCATGGTCAAGCAGTGGCTGTCGGCCAACGTACTCTTGGAAACCTCGCACACGTTGCGAGCGCCGCGCGAAAAGTTGATGGCGCTCCACGAAGCGCGGCAAGTGCTGGGCAAGCTCTTGAGCGATCAGGAAGCGCTGCTCGTGGAATCGAAGGGCGCGCCGCAGTCGCAGCCGCAGATGAACCCGGACGAAATGTCGCAAGCTGAGTTCCGGCGGGGCGGATTCGGAATCCGCGGGCGGTATGACCCAATCGACGAGGCCGCCGTGAAGCGGCGTGAATTGGCCGATCGCCAGGGCCGACTCGAACTCACTGCGCACGAGGGCCTGTGTCTGATCCAGCCGCACGTGCCGGAGATCGCCGAGCTATTGCTGCCGGTCGAAGCGTCCCAGCGCGACGTCCAATTGCCGTTGCGGGCGTGGAAGCTCGACGATGCGGCCGCCAGCGAGGAGCAGGCGATCGCCGGGCTCAAGACCGTCATCAACGAACTCGACCGGGTCATCCGTGAGGCGGAACTCTTGAAACAGGACCCCCTCGCCGCCCTGCAAAAGGCGCTCGAATCGCTCGATCAGATCATCAAGGATCAGCAACAGACGCAGCAATCAACGAAGGATGCGACCGACGCCAAGAAGAATGATCAAATTGCCAAGTTGGCTAAAGAGCAGGCGCAGTTGACGAAGCGGACCGACGAATTGCGCCAGACGCCGCTGCCGGCGAAGCCGCAAGCGCTGGATGAACTGGAGAAGGCGCGCGAATCGATGAATCAGGCGACGAAAGACTTGAAGCAGCGCGACGGAGCCGACGCTCAGAAGCAGCAGACTGATGCGCTTGAGGCGCTGGAAGAAGCCCGGCGGCAGTTGGCCGAGCAAGCCGCGGCCGTCGAGCAACGTCGCGAGGAGATGAAGAAGCTCGAGGAAGCCGCCAAGAAAGTCGCCGAATTGGCCCGTCAGGAAAAAGCGGTCGCCGATCAAGCCAAGAAGTTGCCGGAGCAATCGAAAACGGACGATGCCAAGAAGACGGCGCAAGAGCAAAAGGATCTCATCCCGCCGACCAACGACGTGCGCGATGCGACCAAGAATTTGAATCCCGAGGCGTCGCAGAAGATCGACGATGCCGCGAAGAAGATGCAACAAACGGAGCAAGACCTCGCGAAACAGCAAGCTAAACAGGCCGCCGAGCAAGCGGACAAGGCGACGCAGGACCTGCTTGACGCGCACAAGGAGTTGACCAAGCAACTCGATCAGAAGAAGGGCGAGGAACTGGCGGATCAAGCGAAGCTCCAGCCCAAGCAGGTCGATCCGCAGCAGGCGGCCAAGGAGATCGCCAAGGCGCTGCAAATGACGAATGAAGCCCGGCAGCAGTCGGAGAAGGCCCAGCAGCAATCGAAGGCGGATCAGAAAAACCTCGCCGAGATGCAAAAGCAGATCGCGCAGGATGCTGAGCAGATGAAGCTCGACAAGGCTGCCGACCCGGCCGACAAAGCGGCCCAAGCGATGCAGCAGGGGGAGATGAAAGATACCGCGGAGCAGCAACGTAAAGCGCTCAATCAGATGCAAAAGGCCGCGCAGCAGCAGCAAGGCGAGCAACAACAAAACACCAAGCAGTTGGCCGACCGCCAGCAAGCCCTCATGAATGCGACGCAGGCGATGCAGCAGTCGCAGCAGGCGACGCAGGCGGCCCAGGCGGCTCTCAATCAAGCGAAGGCCCAAGCGCCGCAAGGCGTGCAGGGCCAACTCGGCGAAGCGTCGCAACAGTTGTCGAAGGCGCAGCAATCGGCGCAGAAAGGCCAACCGTCCGATGCGGCGAAGTCGCAACGGCAAGCGGCCGACGCCTTGGCCGACGCCCTCGGCGCGATGCAAGCCGCCGCCATGGCGATGGCCCAGCAGCAAGGCCAGCAACCGGGCCAACAACCAGGCCAGCAGCCCGGACAACAGCCGGGTCAGCAACCGGGGCAGCAGCAAGGGCAACAACAAGGTCAACAGCAAGGCCAGCAGCCGGGCCAAAATCAGCCGGGACAGAACCAGAGCCAGCAGCCGAACCCAGCCGACGAGAACAATCAGCGGCAAGCGAGCGGCAACCGCACGGCCGACGGCCGCTTC
>DASXPZ010000261.1:0-4421 GCA_036493275.1 Pirellulales bacterium | reverse complement strand
CTTGTGCTGACGCCTCGCATGATCGTAGTGCCAGAAAAATGGACAACTAAGTCGATCTCATTGTGGTTGGGTAAGGATTCAACCCATACGGTTCCGTTGGTGCTGCATCGGCCAGACACAGGAACCTGCACGATGACGTCTCGAAATGGCGCAGCGATCTTTACCTCACGTGGAACGTGCGCATTCAGCGCCTCGCCAGACAAGCGACACTCATACGCAGGCAAAGAAGTGGCGACAGAAAGTAGTTGAGCTGTTGAGGCCCGCAACTGTTCGACGGGCACAAATTCGAGCGGTGGCATTTCAACCACAAGTGGCGACTTCGGACGACGCGTCTTAGAGGCGTGTGCCGCTGCACTCAAGGGGACGTCGCCAATCTGGCTGACGCAAATCGCGATAGCCAAGAAGCGAACGATACTCATTTCTTCCTCCTCGAAGGACTGGCCTTCGACGGAAGTTACAGGCAAACGGCGTACCAATTAGAAGTGTCGAGAGGACCACGAACGAGATGATCGCGCAAATGGCCGAGTATTGGAACAGTCCCGGCGGCCAAACCCTGCAGGCACGCTTTACAGCACCATACTTGGAGAATTCAAATCCCTGGTCAAAGAAGCCCGATTCGCAAAAACCGAACGCGGCAAGTTTTCGTTGAGCAAGTAGGTTACCCGGTCTCAAAAGCGCAGCGCCAACGTCCATCGACGTTGGCGTTGTTACTTGGGCGGCCGGATTTTGGCGGCGTTGACTGAAACCATCGCCCAAAGCCGGACCGCTGCGCAGTTCAGGTCTACTCGAAGCTCATGCGGTTTTGGGCCGCCCTAAATCTCCCACGGAATCTGGCAATTCGAGCCTTGAGCTGCGGGCCGAAACCGTGCTTACTGGAGGCGTGGCAATTGGCGATATCCGCGTACCCAGGAGGCCTTCAAAATGGCCTTGAATATTGAGCGCGAGGTGGCCGCGATGCAACAGATGACGGTCGGTCAACTGCAGACCAAGTTTGAAACAGTTTTTGGCGCCACGCCGCAGAGTCGGCGCCGCGAATGGAGCGGCGGCGCGGTGGGGGCGAATCTTGCATCGCGATTCTGCTCTCGCGCTAAATCAATTCCGCGATCGCAGTCCCGCCGCTGATCATTGGCGTTGGGCGGCCGGACTGGTCTTGGAATGATAGATCGCGCGGTAACCCCAGCGAGTGGAAGACCGTCGCCATCAGGTCTTGCGGCCCGATCGGGCGGCTCTTGGGCGTTTCGGCCTTGGGCGAAGATTCTCCCACGATCTGTCCCATTCGCATTCCGCCGCCGGCCATCGCCAGTGGACTTAAGGGGGCCCAATGGTCGCGACCGCCGCTGCCGTTGATTCTTGGCGTGCGGCCGAACTCGCCGGTGATCACCAGCAATACGCGATCGCTCAGGCCGCGCTGCGCTAGGTCCTCGATGAGCGCCGCCACACCCTGATCCATCTGCGGCGCTCGCCCGCGCATCGATTGCGCGATGCTGCCGTGCATATCCCAGCCGCCGTAATGGAGATTGACGAAGCCGCACCCCGCCTCGCACAGCCGGCGCGCCAGCAGCAGTTGCTCGCCAACCCCCTTGCCGTAGCGCTCGCGCGTGGCGGGATCTTCTTTACTGACGTCGAAGGCCTGCTTGGCCTCGCTCAGAATCAGGCTGAACGCCTGCCCCTCGAACTGGTCGAGCCCCGTCATCAGCCCCGATCGATCGGTCTCGCGATCGAGCCGGTCGAGACTTTCGAGCAGCCCACGGCGATCGGCCAAGCGCGGGAGTTGAATGTCGAGATTCATATTCTTGCGGGCCTGCCCTGCCGAATCGAAGGGCGCGCAGCCCGTCCCCAAAAAGCTCGGCCCGTCGCCGTAGATGTTGCCCAGCCGAACGAAGGTGGGAATTCCAGTCCGCGGATGGTTTGGCCCGCGTACTCGGGCCGCGATCGAACCGAGCGAAGGCCGGATCGGTCGGGCGTTTTGATCGGCTGGCGGGTGATCGTAGCCGGTCATCACAAAGTGAGTTCCGCCGCCGTGCCCCGAGTTGCGGTGGGCGAACGAGCGGACAACCGCCAGGCGGTCGGCCACCTTGGCGATCTGCGGAAAGAGCCCGCCGATCTGCAAGCCGGGCACGGCGGTGTCGATCGTGCCGACGGTGCTGCGATACTCGACCGGCGCCGCGGGCTTGGGATCGAAGGTCTCGATCTGAGTCGCCCCGCCGCCGAGCCACAGCCAGATGACCGAGGTTTCTTTCGACGCCTGGCGGCTGGCGGGGGCAGAAACAGCGCTAGAAGAAGTCGTCGCGGCGGCCGCGCGAGCCCGTAGCAGGTCGCTCAGCCCCAAGCTGGCTCCGGCAAGAGAACCGGCGGCCAGGCTGCCGACACGGAGAAAATCTCGCCGTGTGGCGCCGTCGCAGGTTCGGCCCGTCCTGTTGGCTTCGGACGAAGATCCCCAGATGGTGAGCATGGCCAGACCCTCCGTTAGAGGACAGTCAAAAACCGCCGCGAACTTGCCCTGATCTTAGCCCTTTTGCACTCGGTCGGTCAACAAAAACCCTGTTGATATCGAGACTTGCCGCCGCTGGCGCGCGCCCTTTGAGGGGGACCATGACCCATCAACGCATAAAGCTGCTTTGGAGAAATCGTTGCAATGCGCCGCAGGCAATGCGATAATCCGACCGATCGTTCCTACCTGCCTTTGAGCCCCCGCCCAGTTCCCCGCCCCCGCCTACCGGGAGGAGTCCGAATGAGTCGGTCTAATTGTTTCCAAGGACGCCCCGTTCACGCTGCTTTCTTTGCGTTTGTCGCCCTGGCGATTGCGTCGCTTCGTTTTGTCCAGCCGCTATCTGCCGAAGAAGTTGCTGCGAACGACTCGGCGCCTGCGGCAGCCGCCGCGCCCGTTGCGGCAGCGCCCCCCGCTGCGCCGGTCGACTTGGGAAAAGTCGAATCGCTGACTATGGAATCGGGCGCTTCGGCCCTCTTGCGGGGGCGAGACGCCCAGCGGCAGTTGATCGTTATGGGGAAGCACGCCTCGGGCGCTGTGCGGGACCTCACACGCGCGGTCAGCTATGCGTCGAAACCGGCCGGAATCGTCGCGGTTGATAGCACTGGCCTGGTGACTCCCCTGGCGGATGGCAAAACCACACTCACGGCCAGCGCCGCCGACGGCGCAACGGCGACCATGGAAGTCAGCGTCGAGCATTTCATCGACGACCCGACCGTCAATTTCCCGAACCAGATCGTGCCGATCTTCACCAAGCTCGGCTGCAATAGCGGCGGTTGCCACGGCAAGGCCAGCGGCCAGAACGGTTTCAAACTATCGCTGTTGGGATTCGAGCCGACCGAGGATTTCGAGCACCTGGTGAAAGAAGCTCGCGGGCGCCGCGTCTTTCCGGCCGCGCCCGACCGCAGCCTGCTGCTGACCAAGCCGATCAACGCCATCCCGCACGGCGGCGGCCAGCGGTTGGAAAAAGAGTCGCTCGAATATCGCCTCCTCCGCCGCTGGGTCGCCCAGGGAATGCCGTACGGCAAAGAGACCGATCCCACGGTCGCCCGCATTCAAATGTTGCCGGAACAGGCTGAGATGGCTCGCCGGGGCGAGCAGCAGATTGCCGTGCTGGCGCATTACACCGACGGCTCGGTCGAAGACGTGACGCGCGTCGCCCAGTTCGACGCCAACGACACCGAGATGGCCGAGGTTTCGCCGCGCGGACTGGTCAAAACGCTCGATCTGACTGGCGACGTCGCCGTCATGGCCCGCTACCAAGGGCAAGTGGCGGTATTCCGCGCCAACATTCCATTGGGAATCAAGGTCGACAACGTGCCGGCGTCGAAGAACTTTGTCGACGACCTGGTTTTCAACAAGCTCAAGAAGTTGGGCGTGCCGCCGTCGCCGGTTTGCGATGATTCGACATTCATCCGTCGCGCGAGCGTCGACGTCGCGGGACGTCTGCCGACGATGGAAGAGACGCAGCAATTCCTGGCCGATACCGACCCAGCCAAGCGAGACAAGCTGATCGACCGGCTGTTGGCGAGCGCCGACTACGCCGACTACTTTGCCAACAAGTGGAACGCGGTCCTGCGCAATCGCCGCCAGAATCCCAACTACATGCACGGCACCTACGCCCTGCACGATTGGTTGCGAGAAAGCCTCTACGAGAACAAGCCGTACGATCAGTTCGCGCGAGATATCCTGACGGCGTCGGGCGAGATCGGCGAAAACCCGCCGGTAGCCTGGTTCCGCGAAGTCAAAGAAACGAATCAGCAAGTCGAAGACACGGCCCAACTCTTCCTGGGCTTGCGCATTCAATGCGCCCGCTGCCACCACCATCCGTTCGAGAAGTGGAGCCAGCGCGACTACTACGGTTTCGAGGCATTCTTCAAGCAGGTGGCGCGCAAGCCGGGGGATACGGTCGACGAGCCGCGTATTTATCACA
>DASXPZ010000260.1:0-9533 GCA_036493275.1 Pirellulales bacterium | reverse complement strand
AAGTTCCACCAGCACAACGCCAGCGTGACGTTGATGCGGACGACGGTCGAGGAGAACCGCGCGATTGGGCAGGAGATCGGCCGCAAAGTGGCGACGGCGCGCGGCCCGGTCGCCGTCTTTTTGCCGCGGCGCGGCGTTTCGGCGATCGACCGCGCCGGACAACCGTTTGATGATCCGGCGGCCCGCTGCGCGCTCTTCGAAGGACTGCGAAGGGCAGCCGGCGCAGCCGAGATTCACGAGTTCGAGTGCCACATCAATGATCCGGAGTTCGCCAAAGCGGCGGCGGAGCGGTTGATCGAGATGATGAAACAAGCCGCGCGAAAGTAAAGCAATTAGCGGCGCCGTATACTGCCACTTTTGATTTCCCCGGAGTCCCGCGAGCATGGCCCTCTTTTCTCGAGCAGAGATCCTCACCCGGTTGCGGCAGAAAGTGGCGGCGGGGCAACCGATCGTCGGCGGCGGCGCAGGCGCCGGGCTCAGCGCCAAGCTCTCCGAGGCGGGCGGAATCGATCTGCTGGTGATCTATAACTCCGGGCGCTTCCGCATGGCCGGCCGCGGCTCGCTTTCAGGCCTGATGCCCTACGGCGACGCCAACGGCATTGTCATGGAGATGGCGCGCGAGGTGCTGCCGATCGTCCCACACACGCCGGTGCTGGCCGGCGTTTGCGGGACCGATCCGTTTCGCGTGATGAAGCTCTTTTTGCGCGAAATCGACGCGGCCGGCTTCTCCGGCGTGCAGAATTTTCCGACCGTCGGACTGATCGACGGAACATTTCGCGCCAACCTGGAAGAAACCGGCATGGGCTTCGGCCTCGAAGTCGACATGGTTCACGCGGCGCACGAGCTTGGGCTGCTGACGACGCCTTACGCCTTCAATCCGGAAGAGGCCGCGGCGATGGCCCAGGCTGGCGCGGACATTTTGATTCCACACATGGGGCTGACGACCAAGGGCTCGATCGGCGCTCACACGGCGCTGACGCTCGATGAAGCGGTCGAAAGCGTTCAGGCGATGCGCGACGCGGCCGTGCGGGTAAAGCCCGACATTCTGGTCCTCTGCCACGGCGGGCCGATCGCCGAGCCGGCCGACGCGCAGTACGTGCTGGACCGCACTGAGGGGATCGTCGGGTTCTACGGCGCCAGCTCGATGGAACGCCTACCGGTCGAACCGGCCATCACCGGCCGCGTGGAAGAGTTCACGCGGTTGAAATTTCGGAAGAGTTGAACTCTTCAAGGAAACGAATTCCTCCCCCGATCTTTTCCTCTGCGATCCTCCGCGCTCTCTGCGTTTAATCTCTTGATTTCTTGCTTGGAGGGCGAGCCGACCTCGCGAAGGCACGCACTTCTGGACGAGCCAGCAATGGCACACTTGAGACGAATGGAAGCGTTGACTTAGCGCTTCCTACTGCTGCACGGTCCAACTCACCGGCGCCTTCGACGTAGCCGCTTTCGGGTCGAGCGTGAGCGGGACGATCCAATGGACCGTTCCTGCTTTGCAGATTCCTTCGGCCCCTTTGCGGCAATAAAAATAATCGAGCGCGACGTCGATCGTCTCTTTGCCGCTAGTGGCGGAGAGTGGAATCTCGATCTGAAATTCGGTCAGCGGCTCCACCTTTTGGTAAACGCCGATCTTAGCGCGGTTGACCGGGCCGGTCTTTCCTTCGGCCGAGATCTTGTAGCGCATCGGGGCTTCTTTGTTGAGGTCCCACCCCTCAGGGAGCGCGAGCTTCACTGCCAGCCAAACCAGGCCGTCGGCCGGTTGCAGCGTGACCGGTTTCACTTCGACGCGCGGCGCGCCGGCGTCGGCTTTCGACGTTTTGACTTCCGTAGGCTTCGGCGGCGCGAGCCCCTTGATGTCGAGCGTCGCCACCGCGTTATCGTGGCGAAGGTCAACGGTGCGGATCAAATGGTTGTTCGTGTCGGCCACGTAGAGCTTGCCGCCGGCCGCCGAAAGTCCAGCCGGCTCGTCGAAACTCGCCTCACGGCCGTCCTCATGTCCCGGCTTGCCGCTGCCGGCGATCGTTTTGGCCGATTTCTTCTGGATGTCGACCACCTTGATCTTGTTGTTGTACGTATCGGCAACGTACAGCTTGCCATTCTGCGCCGTGATACCCAGTAGGTGCTGAAACTTCACTTTGTTTCCCACGCCGTCCTGATCGCCGAACGTAAAGAGCCGATAGCGCTCCTGGTCGGCCGTTCCCAGCAGCGTTTTGACTGGCTGCTTGGGGTTAAACGGCGCCTCGCGGATCGAGCTCCCTTCGCTATCGGCGACGAAGAGCTGCTTGCCGTCGCTCGCCAAGCCGCTGGGCTGCGCGAACGAAGCGTAGCCCTCCTCGAACGGCTCCTTGGGGAGCATCGGACCATCGACAATATCCTCGCGCCCATTCCCTGCGATCGGTCCAATCTCCGATTCATCGAGCGCCATCTTCCAGATCTGATGTGAGCCGGCCATGGCGATGTAGAGATCCTTGTCGTGGACGAGCAAATCCCAAGGGCTGCTCAGCTCGGTCTCCTTCGGCAGGGCCACCCAACGCTCGGGCCACTTGATCGGGCCAGCGGCCGCGGCGAGCGCCTTGGGGTCGACGCCGGGCCACGGGAACCTGGCCTGCTTTCCACTGCCGCAGATTGTCGTCACGTTTTTCTTGACGAGGTCGACCTTGCGGAGCATGTGATTCTCGGTGTCGGCCACGTAGAGCGTGTCGCCGTGCAGGGCCATCCCTTGCGGATGATTGAACATGGCCGTCGCGAAGCCGCCGTCTTCTGTCCCAATCGCGCCCGATCCGATCGTCTCTTTCAGCGCGCCGTCGAGATCGGTGATCACGATCCGATTGTGATTGCTATCGGCGATGAAGAGTCGTTTGCCCTGCTCGTCGGCCAGCACCTTGCCCGGAAAGCGCAGCGGCGTGGCGACCGCGCGATCTTCGGCCAGGTCGAAGTGGAGCGGCGTCGAGTCGAGCTTTCCCTTCTTTTTGTAATACGGCGTCGAGCGGCGGATCACCGCTTCGATCTCGTCGGCTTTGAACTCGCCGTTTCGCCCATAGACGACGTTCCCCTCGGGATCGATCAGGTACATCGTTGGCCAACTGCGGGCTTGAAAGCGATCCCAGATGACGTGTTTGGCGTCATTGACCACGGGGTGCTTGATCTCATTGCGCAGGACCGCCTCGGTGATATTCTTCGAATCTTCCTCGTTTTCGAACTTGGCCGAGTGAACGCCGATCACGACCAGCTCGTTCGGAAAGGTCTCTTCCAGCTTCTTGAGCTCCGGCAGGATGTGCATGCAGTTGATGCAGCAGTAGGTCCAGAAATCGAGGATTACGTACTTGCCGCGCAGATCCTTCATGTCGATCGGCCCGGCCGTGTTGATCCAGGCCTCGCCGCCGGTCAGATCAGGCGCCGGAATTCGCCGCGCGAAGGGATGTGCTTCGTCGTCGGGTTCGGCGTCGTCGGATTCTGGAGCGGCTTTGGGGGCAGCGGGCTGCGCGCTGGCCACGGAGAGAGCCGTCGGAAAACTGAGACCGCCCGCGACGATTGCCAACGCCAACAGAACGAGCGCAGGCCCACAGGCCGCGCCACGCGCCGGCCGCGGAGATTGCCTGTCGTCCGATTCCTTGGCCCCGGTGTTACCTCTCATCGGCGTGTTCCTTTCCAAGATTCCCGCGACCTGTCCGGCGGTTCGGGACGCGTGTGGATTTTTTGCCGCGTCGGTCCTCATATGTCTGAGCTCTTATGTTACGCGAGACCTTATCGAGGGCCTAGCATGCGCTGGCGACGCTGTCACACAACAGGAAGTGTCCGACCAGTGACCTCGCCCCTTGCGCCGCGACAACTGGAGGCCGACAATGGAAAGTTGTGGATGGCGCCCGCTTCCGGACGCGTAAGACATTTCCCCTACCTCGCGAATGGCCGCTACAGCCGCAACAGCCCCAATCCCCTATTTTCCGCATGTTCGGCATTCATGACCTAAAAGCTGATCAAACTACAGAGGCGGGGGCGCGGCGTCCGAAGATGATCTAAATATCTGCGCGCGGGCGTCACATCTTTTCGCTCTTATCTCCGTTCGCTGAAATAAGTTGACACCTCTGAAACACGGTCGTAGAGTTCCTCGGAGAGCGACCAACGGCTCTCCAGAACCTACTCAAAACCGTCCAGACTTCAGCCCACCAGGCCGTTTTTCGGCTGCGGGCCTGAAGGTTGACGGGGAAAGTCTGACCGTGGGGGAGATGATGTTGAAGGCTCGCGTCTGCTTGCTCGGATTGTTGACCGTGCTCTCTTCGGCCAGCCTGTCGTATGGGCAGGACTGGGCTCGCAAGATGTTCGACGTCACCAGCCATGATTTTGGCAACGTCGCCCGCGGGGCGAAGACCGAGTATCTCTTCAAGATCCACAATCCGTTCAAAGAAGAGATCCACATCAGCGACGTTCGCAGCAGCTGCGGCTGCACCACGCCCAAGGCGCTGAAGAACACGCTGGCCACGTACGAAGAGAGCGCGATCGTCGCCACCTTCAATACGCGGACCCATCTCGGCCAACGTCACGCCACCTTGACGGTGGTGATCGACAAGCCTTACTACGCCGAAGTGCAACTGCAAATCGCCGGCTATATCCGCCGCGATATTGTGATTCATCCGGGCGAGGTCAATTTCGGCACGATCGATCGCGGCGGCCGCGCCGAGAAACATATCTCGGTCAGCTACGCCGGCAGCGCCGATTGGCGCGTGCTGGACGTCAAGAGTCCGAGCAGCTACATCGAAACGCAATTGATCGAAGGCCCGCGACAGAACGGCACGGTCAGCTACGACGTCGTCGTTCGGCTCCGCGAAGACGCCCCGGCCGGCGCGCTCAACGAACAAGTCGTGCTGCTGACCAACGATCAACGCTCGCCCGAGGTGCCGCTCGACGTCGAAGGGCAAGTCGTCGCCGACCTGACGGTCAGCCCCGCCTCGCTGCTGATGGGCGTGCTGCAACCGGGCCAAAAGGCCACCAAGCAATTGGTGATCAAGGCGAAGCAGCCGTTCCACATCTTGGGCATCCAGTGCGAAGACCCGTCGTTCCAGGCGAAGATTCCGACCACGGCCCGCCCGATGCACGTGCTGCCGATCACCTTCACGGCCGGCGACACTCCGGGCAAAGTCGCCCAGAAGATTCGCATTCAGACCGACATGGGCGAAGACGTGATCGCCGAATTTTCGGCCTACGCCCAAGTGGTGGCGCCGCAACCGGCCACAACGCCTGCCAATGAACCGCCGGCCGAAAAGCCGCTGACGCAGGTTAAGCACTAAGCGCCGTGCCGCTCACGCGTTCTGTGAGCCGAAAGGCGCGAGCCTTATGATTTCGCGTGGCGGGCGGTCCTTGGCGGCATGGGATTTGCGCTGACGGTTGGAGTTTTTCTCTCCAACTGTCAAATTGGCGCCTACGATGATTCTTCAAGAAGCCGCGAGTCGCGGCAAGCGATCGAGATCATCGATCGGCTGCCGGCCGACGCGTTGGTGCTGGCCGACAGCGGCTTCGGCATTTTCAGCGTCGCGTATCACTGCGACCACAGCGATCGGGAGTTCTTGTTTCGGTTGTCGAGCCAGCGTTTCAAAGCCTTGCAGCGCAAGGCCACTCTGGTCGAAGCAGGCGCAGGCGCGCGCAGCTGGCATTGGATCTGGCGGCCGTCGAGCAAGGAACGCCGGACGAATCCGCAACTGCCTGACGATGCGGCGGTGGAAGTCTTTTTGCACGCGGTCGAACTGGCCGCTGGCAATACTCTGTATCTGGTAAGCAATGTCGAAGCCGACGCGCGCTCGGTCGCCGCGTTGTACTCGCAGCGTTACGACGTGGAGTTCGACATTCGCGACGTGAAAGTCACGATGGACACGGAGCACATTCAAGCCAAGCGTCTCGACACGGTGCTCAAGGAGTTGCTGGCCGCGATCGTTGCGTACAATCTGGTGGCGCAGTTCCGGCGTCAGGCGGCCAAGCTGGCCAACGTCGAGCCGCGCCGGCTGAGTTTCACGAGCGTGTGGGTGATCTTTCAATCGCGACTGTTGCGCAAGCAATTCCCGAGCTACGAAGCCTGGCGGCTGGCGTACCAGGCGGCGTTGGTCGCGGCCTCGCAACAGAAACACCCCAACCGCAGCCGAGCGCGCAGCTACCCAAGAGTCGCTCACCCGCGCCGACCGAAAATGACCAAATATCAAAAGTTCGGCGCTAGCCTGCGGGTTCTTCCTGGTCGGACTGCCTCACAAATTCACCCGCGGCTAGCGCCGCTCGGCTCACACGCCATCACCGACGCTTGCCTTCGTCGTGTCGTGGTGTCGTCGTGGTAACAACAACGAAGCGAAGTAGGAAAGAGAACCACAACGACACGACGACACAAAGATGAAAGCGAATGGATTGAACGGCGTTAACGGGCGAACCGCCCGGCTCGTGCGCGCGACCCGAGCCCCGGGTACCCTCTGCGCGCGGCGGACTGAAGTCGGCCAACTTCTCCCGGTGGGAGAAGGGTTTGGGATGAGGGTCAGATGCGAGTTAATTAGGCGAACTCTTCGCTATCGCCACATGCTCCGAATTCGCGGGCGCGAACTTGTCTCGCCAGCCAGAGCATCAACACGCCCGCCACCAGGGTCCAAAAAGCGGCCTATGCGCCTTCGACAAACAAAAAACCACCGCGGCAAATGCTCGGCCACGACCAACGTCAAGGCGATCCAGAGAATCGTTCGCGCAGTCTTTCTTTTTGACACGAGGCGCCACGCCTGCCAGGCGATTGAGATATTGCCCCTAGTTCATTCTACCAATAATCGCGCATCACTTCATGCGACCAGGCCGGCTGGCGGATTGGCGTGCGCGGGAGGAACTCTTGCATCACCGGCTTGATGTCGAGCACCGGAGTGCCGTCGATGGCGTCGAGTCCTTTGACTACCAGCGTGCGCGACTCGACGCAGACGATCTCGACCGTCGTCAGCCCCAGGCGGTTCGGCCGGTCTTTGGCCCGCTGGGCGAAGATCCCCACGCGGGGCCAGGCCTTGTTGCCGCGCGGATGGCGCGCCGCGCGCTCGACGGAGCCCTCGCCGACGCGGTCGAAACAAAAGATCACTTCGACATGCGAGAACTCGGCCAGACCCAGCAGCGCCTCGGGCGGAAACTCGTCCAGCAGTTCAATTCGCGAGGTCACCTGGTCCCAGCCATCGTCGATCGGCTCGGTTCGGTCGCTGCGAACAAAGCCAATTTCGTGCAAAGTCAGCATGCGGGTTGCCCCTTTGTGTGCAGATTCGGCCGCCAGCAGATCGCCGCGGCAGGCGGTTCAGTCAAACATCGGACCGCCGGATCGGCAAGAGGGTTCGCGCGAGTTGTGCTGCGCCGGCGGTGGGGTTTGACGCCGCCCTGTGTAACCGTCACGATAATGCGACCCGGCGCGGACGTCTTCCGGCGCTGTTCGGACCCACGGCGCTGCGGATCATGTTTATCTACTTCGATATGGGCAATGTCCTGCTGCTGTTCGATCACGAGCGGGGGTGCCGCCAGATCGCCGAAGTGGCCGGGACATCGACGGAAGAGGTCCGCAGGGTCCTCTTCGACACCGGGTTGGAGCTGCGTTACGAAGCAGGCGAGCTCTCGACGCGCGAGTTCTATGAGGCTTTTTGCGAGCAGACTGGCACGCGGCCCGACTACCAGGCCATGCTCCGGGCGGCAGGGGATATCTTTACCGTCAATGCGTCGATCCTGCCGGTGGTGGCGGCGCTCCACGCGGCCGGCTATCGCCTTGGCTTGCTTTCGAACACTTGCGAAGCCCACTGGGTTTTTATCCAGCAGCATCGGTTTTCCGTCACTAGCACGATGTTCGACGTGATTGCGCTGAGCTACGAAGTGCGGGCGATGAAGCCCGACAGGCGAATTTTCGAAGCCGCGGCCGAAAAAGCGGGCGTGGCGCCAGCAGAGATCTTTTTTACCGACGACATCGCCGGGCACGTCGCCGGAGCCCGCGCGGCCGGTTTCGACGCGGAACAGTACACGACGACTCCGGAACTGGTTCGCCAATTGCGCAAACGAGGATTGAAATTCAATTATTGATGGAGAGGGGCGGGATCGACCGAGCTTTTTGCGATCCTTTGCCCTGATTTCCGGCTCTTGCCCCCGGTTGCCCAACGGCTCCGCTTTTGGCACGATGGCGCATGCGCCCGGCCGAGCGACCGGGCCTGCGACCGCGGACTATTTCACCCCGCCCGATCCCACACTGCGAGACATTGAGCCACGCCATGACTGCATTTCCTGAAGTCGAGAAGATCCGCTACGAGGGGCCGCACTCGAAGAATCCGCTGGCCTTTCACCATTACAAGGCAGACGAAAAGATCGAAGGCCGCACGATGCAGGATCATTTCCGCTTCAGCGTGGCCTATTGGCACACATTCCGCGGCGCGGGGGCCGACCCGTTTGGCCCTGGCACGGCGCTGCGACCGTGGGAAGCGGCCACCGACTCGGTCGAAAACGCGGTCAATCGCGTCCACGTTGCCTTCGAGTTCATGGAGAAGCTGGGCGTTCCGTATTACTGCTTTCACGATCGCGACGTCGCTCCCGAAGGCGCCTCGCTGGCCGAAAGCAACAAGAACCTCGACACGGTCGCCAAGGCCCTCAAGGAAGAACAAAAACGGACCGGCGTCAAGCTGCTGTGGGGCACGGCCAATCTTTTCAGCAATCCGCGCTACATGCATGGCGCCGCCACCAGTTGCAACGCCGATTCGTTCGCCTTCGCTGCCGCCCAGGTGAAGAAGGCGCTCGAAATCACCAAAGATCTCGGCGGCGAAGGGTATACCTTCTGGGGCGGCCGCGAGGGGTATCAGAACCTGTGGAACACGGACATGAAGCGCGAGGTCGACCACCTGGCCCGCTTTATGCACCTGGCGGTCGACTACGCCCGCCAGATCGGCTTCACCGGGCAGTTCTATTTCGAG
Source organism: Pirellulales bacterium (assembly GCA_036493275.1). Classification (GTDB taxonomy): domain Bacteria; phylum Planctomycetota; class Planctomycetia; order Pirellulales; family JACPPG01; genus JACPPG01. The sequence goes on along the minus strand of DASXPZ010000260.1, from coordinate 603 downwards.
CCGAAGCCGAAGGAGCCGACCAAGCACCAGTACGATTTCGACGTCGCCGCCTGCATCAACTTCCTCCGCGCCTACGGCCTGGAGAAAGACATCAAGATGAATATCGAAGCCAACCACGCCACGCTGGCCGGCCACTCGATGCATCACGAGTTGGAATACGCCGCCATGCAGGGCTTTTTGGGCTCGGTCGACGCCAACTACGGCGACCTGATGCTGGGCTGGGACACCGACCAGTTCCCTACGGACATCTATCTCACCACGCAAATCATGCTGGTGCTGCTGAAGTATGGCGGGTTCACCACGGGGGGATTGAACTTCGACGCCAAGGTCCGCCGCGAGAGCTTCGAACCGGTCGATCTGTTTTACGCCCACATCGGCGGCATGGACGCCTTTGCCCGCGGGCTGAAGATCGCCGCGGCGATTCGGGCCGACGGTCGCCTGGCCGAGTTCGTGAAGAATCGCTACAGCAGTTGGGACAGCGGCGTCGGCGCCGAAATCGAAGCCGGCAAGGCCAACTTCACTTCACTCGAGCAATACATGCTCAAGAAGGGCGACGCCACGCCCAACAGCAGCGGCCGGCAGGAAATGCTGGAGAATCTGATC
>DASXPZ010000259.1:0-3751 GCA_036493275.1 Pirellulales bacterium | reverse complement strand
AAGACTTCATGGCGTTGCTCCTGTGGGAAAGTGTGTGTTCGCAACATCACTTTACCCGGAGCAACGCCACTTAAAACCCTTTGGTTGCGGCCAACAGGCCGCGCTGTGCCCTCGGTGGCTACATTCTTTTCTTCTTCCTCTTCTGCCTCGTTAAACAAAGCAAGAGTCACACGCCGAATCGTAACGCCCGTCCCGGCGGGCGATCCTCCAGATCTTCGACCGGGGCGCCATCTTTCACGATCGCCACGCCGTTGACCAGCACGTGCCGGACGCCGGTGGCGAGCTGTTGTGGGTTATCGAACGTGGCGCGGTCGGCAATCGTCGCCGGATCGAAGACCGCCAAATCTGCAAATGCGCCGGGGCGGATGACGCCGCGGTCCTTCAGGCCGAACCGTTCGGCCGAGATCGAAGTCATCTTGCGCACCGCTCCTTCGAGCGAAAACAATCGCCGGTCGCGCACCAGCGGCCCCAGCATCCGCGCGGCCGACCCGAACTGGCGCGGATGCACCAGCGCGTCAGGGAAATAAATCCCGTCGCTGCCGAGCATGAATCGCGGGTGTTGCAAGAAGGGCTCGACCAGTCGATCATCGCCGACGTGAAACACGCACAGCACCGCCAGACCTTCTTCGATTAGCAGGTCCGCTAGCGCGTCGGCCGGCGGCTTGCCGCGCGACTCGGCGAATCCGGCCAACGACATGCCGATGACTGAGTGGTTCTGCTTCGTGGGGAGCCAGGCGAGGCGGATCTGCGTTAGGTCGAGACTGTAATCCGCCAGTTGCACGGCGAATCGCCGCCGCACCGCCTGCTCGGCCAGCTTCGGCAGCACCGCCAGCGGGCCATCCTCGAAGACCTCGTACGGCAGCAGCGAATTGAGCATCGTGCTGCCGGGGAGATAAGGGTAAATATCGAACGAGAAGTCGACTTCGTGCACGGCCGTTTTGTCGATGTACTCCAGAATCGCGTCACGCTCGGCGGGGCTCGTTCCTTTCAGATGCGAGATATGCAGCGCCACGCCTGCTCGACGGGCGATCTCGACCGCTTCGCGCAGGCCGGCCAGGGTGCCGAGCTTGTAGCGAATGTGCGTGACGAACACGCCGCGGGCCGCGGCGCTGGCCCCGATCACTGCGGCCAGTTCGTCGGTCTCGGCAAAGCATTGCGAGATGTAATCCATGCCGGTCGAAACGCCGGTGGCGCCCGCCTCCATGCCGCGGCGAACTTCGTACTGCATGCGGCGGATCTGGCTGTCGTCCGGCCGCTCGCGCCCCCAGCCCATCGTCAGGGCGCGGACGTTCGCGTAAGGGACTTGCGTGATGGCGTTCTGCGCGCTGCGGCGATCGAGCGCCGCCAGGTATTCTTCGATCGTCTGCCAGCCGGTGTAATCCGAGGGACGAAGTCCATTAAGTGAGTGCAAATAATAAAGCCACTCTGGCGCCAGTTCCGGCGTCAGCGGCGCGTACGAGATGCCGTCGGAAGCAACGACTTCAGTCGTGAAGCCCTGCATGGTCTTGGCGAACTGGTTCGGCGTATTCAGCAGCCAGCCGTCGGAATGATTGTGAACGTCGATAAAACCCGGCGCGACGACCAGCCCGCGGGCGTCGATCTCGTTCTCGCTTTTTGCGCTCCCTAATTGGTCAACAGCCACGATTCGGTCGCCACGGATCGCTACATCCGCGCGAACTGCCGCGGCGCCTGTGACGTCGATGACGGAGCCGCCGCGGAGGATGAGGTCGAAATCGGTCATGGGGTCTCTTGTGAATATTTATCTTTGGCAGCTTGAATCTCGGCTACGACCTGTTCTTGCCACTTGTCGAACGCGCGTCGCGCCGACGCGTGCGGCAGATTCTTGCAGGGCGTGCCGCGATAGTTGAAATAATGTGTCACCGGACGATCGTCGGCGTCATGATCCGTCTCATCGACCAGACGCTGTTCGACTTTCCACCAGCCATGAGGCGAAGTCCAACTCTTCCGCACGTAGCTCTGCACCGTACGAAGCGACCCCGCGACATGAAAGACCATTTCATCGATCCGCGGGTGCTTGCATGGCGCTTCGTTCATCTGGAAGTATTCGCAGTGAATGACGAGCGAGACCTTGATGTGTGGTTTCTTCGCACTGATTTTTCGAGGAGCATTGGCCATGCCTGGGATTCTAGCAGGCGGCGAAGCCAATGGCCGCGTGGGGACCTCCTTGGTACTCACCCCATCCCCGCTTCTGCTCGGCGGGAATCTCGCTCTCCCGTCGATTGTGCTTCTGCCGTTTTCCGTCGATCGCGTTCCCCTCAATTTCGTTCGGATGCTGGGATCCGGCCCCGGCGCCCGGTTTGCACGACTGGCGGCGTTATTTTATGATGCGATGTCCTAGATTCTCTCGTTTACGCAATCCGGAAACTGGCGGCTGGCGGTCGCCACATCAATCATGTCCACCAAAGGCGAAGCGTTTGCGGGCCTCTCCGTCGCGATCACCACTCCGTTTCGCGATGGCGAGATCGATTTCCGCACGCTGAAAACCCAGATCGATTTCCAGGCCGACGCCGGGACGCGCTGCATTTGCCCCGTCGGCACCACCGGCGAGTGTCCCACGCTTTCGCACGAGGAGCACGAGCGCGTCATCGCCGAGAGCGTGCAGATGGCCGCCGGCCGTGTGAAGGTGATGCCCGGCACGGGCTCGAACAGCACCCGCGAGGCGCTCCGCCTCTCGAAGCACGCTGAGAAATCCGGGGCCGACGCGCTGCTGGTCGTGGCGCCTTACTACAACAAGCCGACGCAAGAGGGTTTTTATCAGCACTTCAAGGCGCTGGCCGAAGCCGTTTCGATTCCGATCTGCGTCTACAACATTCCGGGACGCACCGGCAAAAATATCGAGCCCGAGACGATCGCGCGGATGGGAGAGCTGCCGAACGTCACGATGGTCAAAGAGGCGACCGGCAGCATGGATCAGGCGTCGCAGATTATTGCACTCTCGAACTTGACCGTTCTCTCAGGCGACGACAGCCTGACGTTGCCCCTGCTGGCCATCGGCGGACGGGGCGTGATTTCGGTCGCCGGCAACATCGTGCCGAAGGACGTGATCGCGCTGTGCGAAGCGTTCGACGCCGGAAAAATGACCGAAGCGCTCCGCTGGCACAAGCGCTTGTTCCCTCTCTGCCGAGACATGCTGGGGCTGGCGACCAATCCGATTCCGATCAAGGCCGCGATGAGAATGCTGGGACGCGACACAGGCGAGATGCGATTGCCGATGACGTCGCTCGGCCCCACCGAAGACGCGCAGCTTCGTTCGACGCTGACCGGTTACGGCTTGTTGTAGTGGCTCTCTTGTGAAGCGTGCCTCATGCCGCGGGTGCTCCTACTCTGCGAGTATCCCACGCTGAACGGTGGCGAACAGTCGCTGCTGGCCGTGCTACCCCATTTGATCTCGGCCGACTACGAGTTTCACGCGCTGGCGCCCGCGCGCGGCCCACTGGCCGGGGCCTTTGCCGCGAGGGGCGTGCCTGTGTTGCCGCTCGAAACGCACAATGCCGCAGGCGTGCGCCTTTCGCAGGCCGAGCTGCGGAGGCAAATCGCGGCGGCGATTGGCCTCGTTCGGCCCGCTTTGACGCACGCCAACAGCCTCTCGATGGGCCGGCTCGCCGGACCGGTCGCCGCGGAGCTTGGCCAGGCGTGCGTCAGCCACCTGCGAGACATTGTCGGACTGAGCGAGCAGGCGGTCGCCGATCTGAATTGCAATCGCCGGTTCATCGCCGTCTCGCGCGCGGCG
>DASXPZ010000258.1:0-2022 GCA_036493275.1 Pirellulales bacterium | reverse complement strand
CGAGGCTTTCATCTCAACGCGGATGCCATGAACAATTTTGCCTGAAGCATTGAAGACGCGCCCCGCTGGTTGTGGGGCCATATTGACCACCAAACATCCCTTACCGTCCCACGCCTGTACCGCTTTCATCACATCTCGGTTTGGCGGCAACTCAGATCCGTCTGGCGCGAGATCATGAATAGGTCCTTGCACCCGATCCAAGACAAAGACCGATGGCCATCGGTGGTGGTGCGTCGGTTCTTCCGTCTCAGGTTCCAAGGTTACTTCAAGAACCCGGAGTTGATCGTTCTCGAAAAGCACCTTGTGGTTACCTGGTGCAGCCACAACAGCGTCCAACGCAGGGTCCCAACTCGATGGGTCTAGACTGGCGTGATCATCCGACACGTCTCAATTCTCCCCATCTTTCGTGGAATCGCACACAAGGACGTGTCAGCAAGCGAACCAGGATGTCAATTGGTACAACTACGCACTGAGCTCCTATCGTAAGGATTTTGAGAGGTGGCGGCCGGATCGCGTTCAAGTCACATTTGTGCGCGCGTCTGATCCTGATAGGGTTGCGTGGGGTCGGCGTCGCGGCGGCGAATTCGGCCCAGGAGGCGCAAATGACTTTCGAGAGCGGTATGAGCGGGCTGCAGCTTCGCTCCCTTGTCAAAAGCAACGGCGAACTCGAACTCTCGCTGGTCGCCATTCCTACGCCTAAACCCGGCCCGGACGAAGTCGTCGTTCGCGTCGAGGCCGCCCCGATCAACCCGACCGACATTTTCCTCTTGCTGGGCGCGGCCGACTTGGCGACGTTCGAGGCCTCCGAGGCCGGCGGCCGCGCCGTCGTCAAGGCCAAGATTCCAGCCCCAGTGATGAAGGGCATGACAGGGCGCCTCGATCAGTCCCTGCCCGTCGGCAGCGAGGGCGCCGGCGTCGTCGTCGAGGCCGGCGATTCCGAGGCCGCGCGATCGCTCCTCGGCAAAAAAGTCGCGGCGCTCGGCGGCGCTATGTACTCGCAATACCGTTGCCTGAAGGCCGCCGACTGCCTCGTGCTCCCTGAGACCGCGACCGCCGCCGAAGGCGCCTCGAGTTTCATCAATCCGCTGACCGCGCTCGGGATGGTCGAGACGATGCGGCGCGAAGGCCATAAGGCCCTTGTCCATACCGCGGCGGCGTCAAACCTCGGGCAGATGCTGAACAAGATTTGCCTCAAGGACGGGATCGACCTCGTCAACATCGTGCGCGATGCGAAGCAGGAAGAGATTTTGCGAGGCCTAGGCGCGCGCCATGTCTACAATTCCGCTTCGCCCGATTTTGCCGAGGCGCTTACCGGCGCCCTGATGGCGACCGGCGCGACGCTGGCGTTCGACGCGATCGGCGGCGGCCCGCTGGCCAACCAGATACTCACGGCGATGGAGGCGGCGATCACGCACGGCGCCAAAACCTACAACCGCTACGGCTCGAACGTTCATAAGCAGGTCTACATTTACGGCGGCCTGGACACGCGCCCGATTGAAATCCGGCGGGCTTTCGGCGCGGCCTGGGGCGTCGGCGGCTGGCTGGTGTTCCCTTATCTGGCGAAGCTCGGCCCCGAGACCATGGAGAGGCTTCGTCAAAGGGTCGTCGCCGAACTCACCACGACATTTGCGAGCCATTACGCGCGCGAGGCATCGCTGGCCGAAACGCTCGATGTCGCGATGATCCGCGCCTACGGCAAGCGGGCCACCGGCGAGAAATATCTCGTCAATCCCAACAAGACGAGCTGACGCTTTAGCTCTTCTGGATCAACTAGCCGATAGAATCACACGCTTCGTCCCCGCGCAGTGAACGGCCGGATCCATGCCTGAGCGGACGTTCCCGCAAGGCGGTTTTCGTATCAGGTCGCCACCGCCCATATACTTCGCCGGCACGCCCGGTGTCCTGGTCTCGGACACCGGGCGAGGCGTTGTCAGGCTCCCGCGCAATAAGTGCAGCCAGCTTCCTGCGCGCGGTTCACGCCCCATGTTCCCGATGGAATGAGCGTGATCCCCGGTATCACGT
>DASXPZ010000257.1:0-8348 GCA_036493275.1 Pirellulales bacterium | reverse complement strand
CCCAGTTGCGCACGCTCCCCGAGCGCGGCCGCAATAACGCCAACACTTTCGGTTGCAGCGAAAGCTCAAGCTGCCGCGACAAACCGGCCGGGTTGGCGTAGCGATCATCTGGCTTGGCCGCCAGGCATTTGAGCAATATCTGCTTCAGTCCTGCCGGGCAATTCGCAGGGAGCCGGGCAATCGTGTTGGCCGGAACGCCGGCCCGGCGCTGGGCGATCATCGTTTCGAGCGTCTTCGACCAATCGCTGCTTGGCTCGACGTCGGCGAAGGGGCGGTTGCCCGTCAGCAGTTCCCACAGAACGACGCCCAGCGAATAAATGTCGCTGCGGCCGTCGAGATCTTCGGCCGTCCGATCGTGGGCCGAGCTGCAGGCCTCGAGCTGCTCGGGCGACATATAGGCCAGGCTGCCGCCGAAGTAGGCCGCTGCCGTCGCGCCTTCGACCTTCGACGAAAAGCTGATGTTGAAATCGGCCAGCTTGGGCGTGCCGTCGGCGGCCACCAGCACGTTGGCCGGCTTGACGTCTCGATGCAGCACGCCGCGACTATGCGCGTAATCGAGCGCCGCGGCCAGCCGAGATCCCAACCAGCAGACCACCTGCGGCCAGCTCGCCTTCGCCAGCCGGGCGCGGAGCCGCGAATCGATCGGCGGCGATTCACCCCGATTCGCCAGCGCCTGGTCGATCACGTCGAGTAAGCATTGACCGGTGCGCATCGCGGGGGGCAATTGGCGAATCCCGTCGCAAACGGTTTGCAGCGTCCCGCCCGGAATGTACTGCATGTAAAGCAGCCGAAGCTTCCGCTCCGGTAGTTGCCTTTGATCGAAGACTCGGACGATATGGGGATGATCCAATAGCGCCATCGTCTGCGGCTCGTTTCCCCGATCGGCCGAAATCTTCAGGGCCACGATCCGCTGCATCGATTGCTGCCGCGCCAAAAAGACCGTGGCGAAGGCGCCGCGTCCCAGTCGGGTGAGGAGGTCGAAATCGTCGATCTTATGGCCGACCTCGATCTCCTCGAACTTGCTGCTGCTACCGATCGACGTGGAAAGATGGGGGGATTCGAGCCCTAACAGCCGCCCCAGTTCCGAGGCTTGTTTAGGAAAGCGATCGAAATACTCGCGCGCGTCGACCTGCTGGCCAGAGAGTTTGCGTAGGTGGTACTCCTCATAGATCAGCTCGCAAGGGACGCCCCCGCTGGCGTTCAACTCGGGAAATTCGTCCAGGTACTGCTCGATGCGGCGGGTTTGCTCCGGCTTTTGGCAGCGGTATTCCAGGTCGACTTTAATCAATTCGATCAGGGCCAGGCGGCGGAGAAGCGGTGGCTCGGCGGGCAGAAAATCGCCGAGCGACGGCGGATCGGTGGCCGTGTCCCAAGCCGCGATTAGGGCGTCGATCCGCTCGCTGAGCTGGTCGAGCCCCAACGTCACGTCGTGGGGGGCCGAAGAGTCATGTGGTTTGCCGGCCAAAATCACTCGCTCCCATGATCCGCGCCGCCGATCGCCCCCGATCAGCCTATCGCTTCATCGCACGAATCAGTTGTAACACATGGGACGGGGCCGCGCTAATGAAATTGATCGGCCCGGCGGCTCACTTTTGCAGCCCGATCCCGCCGATTTGGAATGCGATCTACTTGTTTCTTATCGGACCGTGGCATTACCATGCGCAGTGGCACGCTGAGACAGGCTTGCCGGCAAAGCCGGATCGAAAGGGTCGCTGGGGACATGCAGGAGATCCGCCGTGACGACCGTAGATATTGATACGCTGGTCGAGCAGATTCGACGGGGGGACGTGGACGCGCTGGGCGCCTTTGTCAACGCGCGCCGAGGCGCCCTGATGGCCTTCATCGAAAAGCAATTGGGCCCCGCGCTGCGGCGCAAGCTGGAACCCGACGACGTCTTTCAAGAAGTCTCGGCCGAGGCAGTGCGCGGGCTGCCCGCAATGGACCTCGCAGAGCGCGACCCCTTTAGCTGGCTCTGCCAAATCGCCGAGCGGCGAATCATCGACGCGCATCGACGCTTCTTCGGCGCGGCAAAACGAGACGCCGGGCGCGAGGTCTCGATCAATCGGCCCGCGGCCGACGAAAGTCGCGCCGGAGTGATCGATATGCTGGTGGCCAGCATGACCACGGCCAGCCAGGCTTTTTCGCGCAACGCTCGCGAAGCGCGGCTGGCCGAAGCCCTCTCGCTGCTCCCGCCCGATCAGCAAGAAGCGTTGCGGCTGCGCTATGTCGAAGGACTTCCCTCGAAGCAGATCGCCCAGCAGTTGGGCAAGACCGACGGCGCGGTCCGCGTGATGCTGACGCGCAGCATCAATCGCCTGCAAGCGATCCTCGATCCCGGAAACGCCGGACAATAGCTCGCGCCGATGCAGTTCTTCTGCACTACTTCGCCGCCAGGTGTTCGCCAGGGTGGTACGACCGCTTGGCGTGCGTCACGACGTCTTGCCAATCGAACCAGGCTGGCTTGAATTTTTGCTGCGCGTAGAGCTCGGCCTGATCAAAGAAGTGGGGCGACTTCGGATCGGCGCTCGCGCCGAACTGAATGATGCTCCCCGCCCGGACTTTGTCCTTGGTGAATTCGTAAACACCGACGTACGAGTGCCCAACCACGCCGAACTGCGTGCGCCGCTCCGGCGTGATCGGCGTGTAGTACGTGTTGAACACCACGCCCAGCGGTCCGGGGACGCCAGGGCAGGCGATGCTTGGCAGCTTGGGATCGAACGGCGCCAGCGCGGCCTCGGCCACGTCGGCGTGCCGCTGCATTCGACTGATCTTGCCCCAGGGGACCTTCCAATCGCCGTAGAGCGCCATCAACTTGTTAGCCGCCACGCCCAACGCCGCCAGCCGCCGCGCGGGGCTGGCCAACATTTCGGGCTTGAGAATCTCGCCCGGATACGAGGCGCCGTATAGCTCCTGATACCAGGCGACACAGAGCGTGGTTTGCGTCGAATCCACGCTTGAACGGAAGTCCCAATCCAACAAGTGCGCCAGGTAGGCGTCGAGCTTCGCCGCCATCTGCGGGTCGTCCTGCTTGAGTTGCTCGAACTCGCGTTTGTATTGCGGCAGTTCCGCCATCGGCCAGTAGAGCGTGGTGTCGTAGCCAAGCCGCTGCCAATCGTCGAACGTGGCGTTGTGCAGCTTGCGGAGCAAATGACGCGAAATCTGCGAGCGGCGCTTGTCTTCGGTCTGCTCCTCGACCATGTAGCGCGGGAAATCGCCCGGGGCCGGGTTGGCGTCGTCGGTGGCCAAAAACGGCGTGGCGTTGCAATTCTGCACGTAGCCTGACGGCGGGTTCATGATCTGCGGCAATTCCTCGAACGTGTGCAGCCCTTTCCATTCGGTATTCGGATCGCTGCCATCGACGGGCTTCGTCCAGTCGTACGACGGATCGCGGCGCGGGATCGCGCCGTTGTAGACGTAAAAAATATTGCCGTCGCGATCGGCGTAGATCGTGTTGAACATTTGCAGGTCAAGCCCCTGCATGCCGGACCGCCAGTCAGTGAAGTTCTTCGCGCGGGTCATGCGGATGGCCTGCTTCAAGCGGCTGCCGTCGAAAAGCTGCGCGATCCGAACTGTTAGAAAGTGCTGGTCGTCTTCCTTGGCGACGACCGGGCCGTGATGCGTTTTGCGAAAAATGCAAACCCGCGCTTCCACCTTGTCTCCCACACGAACGCCGATCGGGTCGCGCCATTCCGTTGCCGCGCGGTAGCCGTCGCCGTATTTGTAATTCAACGGGTTCGTCGGATCGTCGAACGTCTCGCGATAGGCGTCGGCGATGTCGGGATTGTTCACGGTGTGCGACCAGCCGAGATACTCGTTGTGGCCGATCGTGGGGAGCGGTCCGCCGAAGAAGGTGCAGCCCGAAAAGCTCCACCCTTCGCCGCTCCGCAGATGCCCTTCATAAAATTGCCCTGGCCCGAACCAAGGTTGGTGCGGATTGGCGAACAACATCGTCGTGCCGTCTTTCGTCTTCGACGGCCCGATCGCCCAGGCGTTCGATCCGGTGGCGGCGCGGATTGTGTCTTGCAGCTTCTTCGGCGCTCCCTTCGCCACGTGCGACTTGGTGAACAGAAAGTTCAACAGCGTGAAACGCTCGAAGGCCAGCACATGCCACGGTTCGTAATGGGCGATCAAGCGGGGCTGCGTCTGCGGATTGGTGGCCAGGTAGTAATTCAAACCGGCCGCGTAGGCCGCAAACAAGCTCTGCGACTTGGGCTCGATCGCGGCAAAGTCCGCTTCGGAACGGCGGGTGATTTCGTACGAATGATTGAGCAGGTCGCTCTCCAGGCCGCGCTCGCCCACCACCTCGGCGTAGCGTCCGAGCGCCTGGAGGTACGAATCCTCGACTTGCCAGAAATAATCCTCCGCCTGCGCGTAGGCGAAGCCGAAGACCACGCTCACGTCGGTCGGGCCGTCGATATGCGGCACGCCCCACTCGTCTCGAAAGATCTTCACGCTCTTGGCGACGGCGCCGGGGTCGATCGCTGGCGGGCTTTGCGCCACGGCCGTGGCCTTCGCGGCAGGATCACTCTTCGCGTCGGAGGAGATCTTAGGTTCAACGGCTCGCGACAGGCGACTACCGCCAAGCGCCGCAATCATTAAGCAAGCGATCCAAAAGAGGCGCATCATCAGATTCTCCTGGGCGGACGACGTAGAATATCCAGCGGTGTATTCGCGACGACATTAGCATGCCCTGCGGCGGCGCCACGTGCAACAATTGTTGTGTTTCCCTGCTCAAGAAATGGCGAAAATAACCCTTCTCCTTCGGGAGAAAGTGATTTGCCGACCAACGCTTCGCGTCGGCGCCCGTCCGCCGGATGAGAGTTTGCGCCACACGAGGCATGTGCAGTTTTGCCTGATAACGCCGTTCAATCCATTGGATTTCTTCTTTGTGTCGTTGTGTCGTCGTGGTTAACAACAACGGATCGAAGGAGGAAGGCGAACCACAACGACACGACGACACGACGGACGAAGACCAAGCATTGGGGAGAGCGTGTGAGCCGATCGGCGCTAGCCGCGGGTGAATTTGCGCGGCAAGCCGAACACGAAGAACCCGCAGTCTAGCGCCATGCGGCTCACGAATGCAGGACGCCCGCCGTTCCTTCTCCCGCCGGGGGAGGGGAATATATGGCTACTTGTCGTTTGGCAGGTCGCCGGCAAATCCTGCTGCGCGCAACGTCTTGGTCGTCGCCACGTCGATTAGTTTGATCGACAGGACCTGCCCGAAGGGGACGATCACCTTGCGGGCGCCAATCGCGTCGGGGGTGCGGCGTTCGACCAGCAGCAGATTGTCGGTGGTCAGAAAACCATCGAAGGGGATCTGCTCGCCGAACGTCACGACCAGCACGCCGCGGCGCGGCAGTTCCTTGGGCCAGGCGACAAAGTAATCGCGCCAGGCGGTTGCGGCTTCCATACCGAGAGACTCCTGCTGGTGTTCTACGAAACAACGGTAGGGCGCCCAGCAAGGGCCGCTGCCCAAGGCAGACCGGCGATCACTGGACGCCCTACGGGTTTTTTACAATCAACTCATGCAAAGCACGCTGGGAGTTTGCCCGGCGATGCTAAGCGTAGGACCTCGTCTTAGGGCACGTCGGTGGAACCGACAATCTGCGTGCGTAGTGCAACCCATGGCTGCGATCCGTAAGACGACGTCAAACCTGCGACTGGCGTAAATGGCAAGCCGGCGGGATTCGTCTTCTTCCCTTCCGGCGACATCAGCAAGCAATAGACCAGGTAGTCGAGGTTTTCGTTTACGAAGACGGTGCGACCGTCGGCGTAGGTGACATTCACCCCGCCCGGATGCTTGCTCGACGGACGGCACTGATACATGTCGACCGCGTCTCCGCCTTCGGACGTGGGGCCGTTGATGAACAGAGTATTCGTGCCAGAGGGATCGGAGAAAATCGTGGCCGGATACCAGACAATGCCGTAATTGATCTCAGGCGTGTTGGTGACACCCTTGGTCGCCGAGGCGATATATCCATTCGCCCCGTTGGTGCTTACGTTGTCGTTCCAGGTGATGGCGTCGATATTTTCCGACAACAGAATGGTGTTGCTCATGCCGTCGTAGAAGGTTTCGGGAGCGACCCGCTGGAGCTTGCTGGCCGGGATGTAAACAGGACCTCCCGACGAGGCCGCTGGATTCAATTCCCAGCGTGAGACAAAGGCGCCGTTCGCCGGCCAATCTCCGGGAACGACGAATGAGAACGAACCGCTACTGCCGTTGTAGGTTGAGTTTGTAGAGGGGCTGACATCCGGCAAGCCGCAGTTCGCCGCGTAACTAATCGAGGGGCGCGACTGATCCTGGGGATCGCTGGGGCAAGCCAGCAGTTCCATATAGCCGAGCGAATTGTTGAGAGTCGGATTGATATTGCCGAGCTTGATCTGATCGTAAACGTTGCGCGCGTCGATATTCGGCAGCAGCATCGTGATCCAACTCACCGGAATGATTCCGGCGTTGGTCATCAACGAATCGCGATAGCCGGGCAAGATCTTGCGCGACGTCGAGTAATTCATGATCGCCAGGCCCAGGTTCTTCTGGTTGACGCTGCACGAATTGCGGCGGGCCGCTTCGCGGGCCATCTGGACGGCCGGCAGAAGCATGGCCACCAACGTGCCGATGATGGCGATCACCACCAACAGCTCGATCAGCGTAAAGCCCAACCGGGATTTCGACTTGGAAACACGACGCGGACGACGGTTCATATTACTACCTCTTACCCGTTATAAGTGCAGAGAGCACCCCTGGAAGTGATCATCGGTAAGTGTAGCAAGCCGCTCCCCATCCAAGCAAGCGTTTTGCAGGCGGATTTGGGACCCTAAATCAATAGGCGCCAAACGGTTTACGACGTTGTAACAAGCTGCCGATGGCGACCTGGAGGGTGGCGCAAGGCAAACCGGGGCGGGATTGGGGCAAAACGCTGGGATTGGCGCGCAAATGAGGGGCAGATTATGGGGCGGGCTCGCGCCATTCGCTAGCCCGGATTATTCACCTTCGGGGCTGGCATCAACTGCGGAATTGCATACTAACCCGAAGCGCCAGCGAGGGCTCTTTGGGTTATTTGTGTTGAATTCGAGGACCGTATCCCGCAGGGCAGTTGTTCGCGCGCAGTCAGACTGTCCGGGGAAGTAAAATCACTTTCGAGGCCACGTTTGGAAGAACCCTCGCTCGCGCTTCGGGTTAGTGTGGCCTGCCAGCCATGAATAATCCGGCTAGCAGGCAGCCTTTCCCGTGCGACGCCTGCCGGGGTCGACGACATCACGTTCGGGCCTTCTATCCAGGGGTGTCGCTGCGCTCGACCCCTGGCTAATATCTGCGATCCCTTCCAGGATCGACGCGCCAGCGTCAATGCCGCTTCGACTGACTGGAACTGTTCACATCGCCTTAAAAAACGCCTGGCCTGCAACCGAAGAACCCGAGGGCTCGCGCCCTTCGGCTCATGTTCACGTCGCCTCGAAACAAAACGCTTGGGCGAAATCCTGCTTCCCGCCGGGCGCCATTACGGCAAATCGCCGCTCGTCGCTGTTTGCGTGCGCCACGTCACATACGGCTGATACGCGGCCGGTAGGCTTGGCGTAGGGATGAAGTTCTGGCCGTTGGGCGTCGACTTTCTTCCCTCGGGCGTCATCAGCAGCGAGTAGAGTTGATAGTCGATGTTGTCGCTGATGAACTGCGTGCGACCGTCGGCGAATGTCATGTTGACTCCGCCCGGGTGCCGGCTCGATGGGCGGCATTGGCTCATCTCGGTCGCCTCGCCGTTTTCCGAGGTGGGACCGTTGATCACCTGGTTAATGACCTGACCGGCGCTATCGATCAAGAGCGGATTGCCGGTCCAGACAAATCCGTACTGGATCTCCGGCGTGTTCCAGGTTCCGTTGCCCTGTTGGACGTAGCCGTTGTTCCCGGCCTCGGCCAGGCTGACGACGTCGTTCCAGACCGTGGCGTCGATATTCTCTGTGATCAAAAACGTGTTGCCCATCCCGTCGTAGAACGTGCTTTCGTTAACTCTCGGCGTGCGGGCGGCGTTCACGCCGGGTTCGTAGCGCGAGACGAATGGGCCATTCGCCGGCCAATCGGCCGGGAGGTTGTAGACAAACGTCGACGACGGCCAATTGAGCGGAACCTGAGCCGCGTCGCGCGGATTCTTGTCGATCAGGCCGCAGTTGACCACGTAACTGGTCGACGCCCGCGAACGATCTTGAGGATCGCTTGGGCAAGCGGTCACTTCGAGATACGGCGCGACCGGCTGGCCTTGCTTCCATTGATCGAAGACATTTTGCTGATCGATGTACGGGAGCAGCGCCGTGGTCCAACTCACAGGGACCATGCCGGCCGTGGTGTTCAATCCTTC
>DASXPZ010000256.1:0-3790 GCA_036493275.1 Pirellulales bacterium | reverse complement strand
TCTTCCAAGGCTCGGACCCGTTGGCCAGGTATCCGTCGGTCAGCATCATCACCGGCGTCATATAACGGACCGCCAATCGCCAGGCTTCTTGAGCGACGTCGAAACAGTCGCCCGGACTGCGGGCAGCAATCACCGGCATCGGGCATTCGCCGTTGCGTCCGAACAAGGCTTGCAGCAAGTCAGCCTGCTCGGTCTTGGTGGGCAGACCGGTGCTTGGGCCGCCGCGCTGCACGTTGATGATGATCAGCGGCAACTCGGTCATCACCGCCAGCCCCATGCCTTCTTGCTTCAGTGCGATGCCCGGGCCGCTGGAAGTGGTGACCGCCATTGATCCGCCGAACGCGGCTCCGATGGCCGAAGTGATAGCCGCGATTTCGTCCTCGGCCTGGAAGGTTCGCACGCCGAAGTTCTTGTGCCGCGACAGTTCATGCAGAATGTCGCTCGCTGGCGTGATCGGATAGCTTCCCAGGAACAACTCGGTGTTGCTGAGCTTCGAGGCCGCAATCAATCCGAAAGCCGTCGCCTCGTTGCCGGTCAGATTGCGATAAAGGCCGGGCGTCAGTTCAGCCCGATTGACGCGATATTGCGCGGCAAACGCTTCCGTCGTTTCGCCGTAGTTATAGCCAGCATGCAAAGCCCGGCGATTCGCCTCAGCCACGGCCGGCGCTTTCTTGCCGAACTTCGAATCGATGTAGCGCAGCGTCGGTTCCAAAGCCCGATCGTACAACCAGAACACGAGCCCCATGGCGTAAAAGTTACGGCAACGATCGCTTTCCTTCTGACCTAGTCCGCATTCTTCGACAGCCAGCCGTGTCAGCCGTGTCATCTCGACCTGGAACAACTGATAACCCTTGAGGCTGCCGTTCTCCAGCGGATTCTCTTCATAACCGGCCAGCTTCAGGCCGTTCTTGTCGAAGGCGTCTTTGTTGACGATCAGAATGCCGCCGGGGACGAGGTCCGAAAGATTGGTCGCCAGGGCGGCCGGGTTCATCGCCACCAGGGAGTCGACGCGATCGCCCGGGGTGAAGATCTCGGTGCTGGCAAAGTGAATCTGGAAACCGCTCACGCCGGCCTTGGTGCCGCGCGGGGCGCGAATTTCGGCCGGAAAGTCCGGAAACGTCGCAATGTCGTTGCCAGCTAGCGCCGACGTGTTGGTGAATTGCGTGCCGGCCAATTGCATGCCGTCGCCCGAGTCGCCGCAGAAACGAACCGTGGCCCCGGTCAGGTCGATAATCGGCTTATGGGTCTGCTCGCCCTCGCGGGTCGATAATCCGGTGGACATAGCCATGTCGACTCACTGTTCCTTTAATTGAGGTCCAACGCCTAATTGAGGTCCAACGCCTAATTGAGTTCCAACGCCGCTGGGACGCACTGAATGAGTATTTGCACAATGAACGAATCACTCGACGCCGGGCGGAAAGCCCCGAGCCGCCGATCAACGAAGAACGCTCAAGGTCCTTCGCGCTGCTGCGCCACACGATTCGCTTGGGGTGGGAGGTTGTAGATCGTTTTGGGAAAATGCTCGACCAAATAGTGGACGATGCCCGAGACCTGCACGATGCCCAACGGGCGACCCGCCTCGTTGACGATCGGCAAGCGGCGATAGCCGCCGCGGGCCATCTTTTGCACCGCCGCGCCAACGCTCTCGCCCGAGCGAACGGTGACTGGCGTGGCGACCATGACTTGCGAAATCGGCGCGTCGAGGTCCGTGCCGTGGGCCAAGACCTTCAGCGCGTCGCGTTCCGTGAAGATGCCGATCAGGGCGCGATCTCGACAGACCAGCACGCTGGGCGTCTTGCGATCTTTCAGCAATCGCAGCACGCTGCGGATCGGCTCGGACGGCTCGACGCATAGCGGCTCTATGGGCCGGGTTTGCTCGACCGACTCGGTCGTCAGATTGAACTCGATGTCCACGGTCCGTACCTTGAACAGCAGACGGGCAAAGTTGCTCGCAGCGCAACAGTTCACGCGTTACAAGTCGATGCAGCCGGCTGGGGAGGGCAGTTCGCAATCTTGCAGGCGCCGTCAGCGGATCGTTTGCAAGTCGCTTCTTGTGGGGCCTGGCAGGCGGGTAAGACGAAAAGTCCGACGCGAAACCCTTCACTGCGTACACCTTAACAACTGCCCAACAGGCCAGCAAGGTCGCCGCAATCGATTTGCTCGGACGAATGCCTTAAGTCCGCTCCGTTCACTTAACTGTACCACGGAGGGACGTTTGATAGAACCGCAATTGCGCCCATTTGGACCTGCCATTTGACGGGCCGGTTTGCCGCAAATCTGCGGGCGCTAACGGCTTTCTTACGGAATTGATAGGATAACGGCCCTCCGTGGATGCCCGCCTCACCTCGCGCGCCCAAGGCAACGGCGAAACCAGAGATCATCTCCAAGGGAGGGCGTGCTCCCCAAAAGGCAAAGCGCCGGCGAGGGCGCGCAGCCGCGCCGTGCTCGCTAGCTGGTGGAAACCAGCAAACCCGCGCGTGCAGTCTGGCCGTTCGGTGCCTTGGTTCTACTCTACGATCGAACGCGAAATCTTTTTCGCGCTGCGTGAACCAACGCGCCGCAGAGGCCGAGCGCGGCGAGTGCGATTGTCGACGGCTCGGGGACCGAGTTGACCGAGATCGTGGACGGGTCGCCGATCAAGAAAAAATCGCCGGTGATCCGCAGCACGTTGGGGAAGTTCACGGCGTTAATGACCGACGAACCGCTGACCGTGGCTGTAAACGCGCCGGGCGTGTTGCTGAAATAGTTGAACAGCAATGGGGCGCCGAGTAGCGTGTTCGTCGTGCCGTCCCAGAAGCTCATCTCTCCGCCAAACGCAACGAACGCGGAAGACGAATTGCTGACCGTGCCGCTGACGGCGTAACTGCGGCTGACCAGGCCGGCGATCGTGCCGGCGGTCCCCGTCGTATTCACCAAACTCGAGACATTGAAGTCGACGTCGTAATTCACCTGCTCGTAGGCGTAACCTCCGGCGGATTGGGTCAATGTCATGAATAGCCCGATCTGGGCGTCGTCGGCTGTGCCGCTGCTTCCGGCGATAAAGGCGGAGATGGCCGATACCGCCGTGTTGCCAAAACCGTCGTTGTAGAACGAGGTGCCGTTGAAGGGATAAAACGGCGAGACGTTCGACGGCGCCACGCTACCTGTCGGCGGGCTGGGGACGCCGGGGAGTTGATTGACCGTGCCGTAGAAGGGGCCAGGATTGGGACCAGCCGCAGGCCAGGGATTCTGACCGGGCGGATTGCTGACCTGAACGCCGTCGTTCTGCGATCCAAAGTAGGAGTCGGTGTTGGAGCCCGCGACTGCCACCACCTGGGCCTGAGCGGCGCTGGCGAGCCAGACGCTGGAAATCAACGCGATCGCAACGACGAAACCATTTTTCATTGTGCCCATTAGCGTGCCTCGTGAGTGTGAGTCGCGCCGGGCGCCAACCTCCCCGTGAAACTGGCCCCAGTCGACTGCGATGACTGTCAATGGGCATAGGGTAGTGGAATTGCCAAGAATAATCCAATAAATACTTGACTTTTTTTCGGGGACCCATCAGCGAATCTTATCGGTCGTCTCCACAGAGCCTGGAGCAACCAGCAGGGAGATTTTTCCCTCCGGAGCCGGCAATCTCGCGGGATCGCTTGCGTCGAGAAATCATTTCGCGAAACGTCGCCGACGCTTGGGAGGCTGCCAGCGCCGAGTGGCGCCCTGATTCGATCTACATGATCGACATTCCGACCCTCGCCTGTGCCGACACTCCGGTAGTTTACCGGCTCGCGTCGACTTCATTTTCAACCGGCTT
>DASXPZ010000255.1:0-4038 GCA_036493275.1 Pirellulales bacterium | reverse complement strand
TCCCCCAAACGCTCTGTTACAATAGCGACCGGCCCACACGAGATTACCCTCGGGCGCGGGTCGATTGCGGCCGGGTCGAGCTTTTTCCTTTTTCACGGGCGGTAGGACTAATGACAAAACTTCGATCAGTCGCAGCGATCGGTTTGGCGATCATTGGGCAGCTTGCGATTACTCACTTGGCGTTCGCGGCCGAGCTCCCCTTCACGATCGATCCCGCCCAGAGTCACATCACACTCTCGATTCAGGCTGAGGATGGCACGCCACTCTCGTTTCCTCAAACGCCCGGCAGCGACACAACGAGCCTTTCGGGCATGGCGAATGTCGACGTAACGTCGAGCTCTATCCAATTTCTTTCGACGAACGACACGCATTTTGATTTGCAGGCCGTGCCGCAGGCGCCATTGCTCGACGGGTCGGCGGGCTCGTCGCCGGCGCAATTCGGCTTGAGCATTTCGATTGGAGAAGCAGTCACCGGCGTTGTCGCCGCGCGGAACTATCTGGCCGACGCTACGAGCGATTCGATCCCACTCGCCGGCGGATCGTTCGACGCGAGCCAAATCATCTTGAACCTGGTGACCGGCAACACCGCCTACAACCTGCTGGTGCTTGGCAGTCCGGTGACGGGCAGTTTCGATACGAATTTTCCGGTGTTCAATTCGCTCAGCGGCGGCACGCTCACGCTCGCGGGGGGCGTCTACACAGTCACCATTCCGATCCTTGGCATGGGAACGTTCGACGTCGAGGGCGCCACTCTGGTAGATGTTTACGCCGGACAGATCGTGGCCACCGCAACCGTGCCAGAGCCAGCAGGGCTGGCGCTCGCGGCACTGGGAATCGTGGGGCTACTGTCCAGGTGGGGCTCCAGAGCCAAGGAGCGGAATCGATCAGGCAAAGCGAAACGGGCAAGCGGAAGAGGTGGATGACGAGATTTTTCTCGCTCGTAGAATGTAAACTTTCCCGGGCAGGAGCGGCTCTTTCGGCGGCGCCTGCTCGGCCGGAGTCTCGCACTCCCGGTTTACGTGGCGTTGCATCCAGCGGACGGAGAGCATTCGCGCGGCGCACTACACGCTCGTTTTCAGCACTTCATGCAAGTGAAAATGGAACTTGCCGAGCTTGCCGCCGTAGTTGCCGGCGCTGATCGCGATGACGCCGGGGCCGGCCGAGGCGCGGATCGCCGTGGCCATGGCCGCCGCCACCGAGGGCTCGTCCACGCCGTCGATCACCAGCTCGTACGCGCAGTTGGCGCCGGCGCGAAGTTGCGTTTCGACTCTGCCGCGCAGCGTGGGACAATACGCGTCGGCCGTTGACGCCGGCAGCTTTTTGTAGCGCGAGCCGACCTTGCTGCCGCTGCGCGCGATTCCGCCCGGAAAAGGCGTGATCACGCCGGGCGTCTCGGCCAGCGAGTCGACCGCGCGCCGGGCCGCGGCCAGGGCCGCCGGCAGATCGGCCCCTTGCAAAATCAAATTGCCGCCGGCCACTCCCTTATTCACCCCGGCGGTCTCTTCGACCAGAAACTCGCCGTCCATTACCGGAATCCGCCAGTAGCGACGTCCGCCGAGGAGCTTGCTCTTTTGAAACCCGTCGCCGAAATAGCGAATGTGCCGGCCGAGCGCGATCCGCTCTTCGCCCGTGGGCAGGCCATCGAAGACGGCCGTCGTCGGGCAGGTCATCAGCGATTGCCCGGTGCGGTTGGGGACCGCCTTGGCGAGCGCCTCGGTCGCGAAGCCAAAGACGAGGATCGATACGCCGACGCGACCATCTGGCGTTTCATCCGGCGAAAGATGGCGCTCGACGCCGGCTTCGGCGTCGCAAGCGATGACGCTGCTGGCGTAGCCGGTGAATTCGCGCGCCGCCGCTGCAAGCCAGTGGTCGTCGTGCGCCGTGACGATCAGACGCGCGTAGCGCATCCGAAAGGCCTCGGCGAACGTCTCTTCAATTTCAGTTCCGGCAATCTGCAAACCACGCTCCGCAAGCTAAAGGCAACGCCCCGCGGAATCGGAAAAACCAGGCCGGGGAACGCGGCGGTGGGTTTGACGGCTCAGGCATTCCGGGGCTAGGGTTGAATTATGCCACGGCGGGCGCGGGCGTTCGAGGGGTGAAACTGGGCGAGCTTCAAAGTGCTGTGGCCGGAGTCTGAGACCTCGGAAGTAGCTCGACAAAGACCGGCCTCAAAGAGGCCATCCACAGAGTTCGGAATTGTGAATCTTCAATTTCGCGTAGAGAGCTGATCGTCACGGGCGCAAAACATAACACGCAAAGACACATCGCATGTCGCGATTTCTAGCCGGAGTTCAGGCCGCACAGTTGGGGCTGCTGACCAATGCGCTGTTGGTCGTGACGAAGCTCATCGCCGGGATCCTCGGGAATTCGTACGCCCTGGTCGCCGACGCGATCGAGTCTTCGACCGATATCTTTTCGAGCCTGGTGGTGCTGCAAGGGCTGCGCGTCGCGTCGCGGCCGGCCGATGAGATGCACCCTTACGGTTACGGGCGGGCCGAGCCGCTGGCCGCCGGGGTGGTGGCGCTCATGCTCTTGGCCGCGGCCGCCAGCGTGGCCATTCTAGCGGTGCGAGAAATCCTCACGCCGCATCACGCGCCGGCGGCCTTCACGCTGGTCGTGGTGGGGGGCGTGGTCGTGATCAAGGAGCTGTTGTTTCGGACGGTGTTTCGCGTCGGGAACGAACTGGGGAGCACCGCGGTCAAGGCCGACGCCTGGCATCATCGCAGCGACGCCCTGACTTCGGCTGCCGCCTTCGTGGGCATTTCGATCGCGCTGTGGGGCGGTCCCGGCTGGGAGGCAGCCGACGATTGGGCGGCCCTCGTCGCCTCGGCGATCATCGCTGCCAACGGATTGCGATTTTTGTTCGCGGCCGTGAACGAGCTGATGGATCGCACGCCCGACGTGGCGCTGCTGGCCCAGATCGAAGCGGCTGCGCGAAGCGTCGACGGCGTGCGCGCCACCGAGAAGCTGCGGGTTCGCAAACTCGGGCTCGATTACTCGATCGACCTCCACGTCCAGGCCGATCCCGCGCTGAGCCTACACGACGCGCACATCGTCAGCGGAAAAGTGAAATCGGCCATTCGCGCCGCACTACCGACAGCAAAAGACGTGCTGATTCACATGGAACCGTTTGAGGCTTGAAGGGGGTGGGGCAGCCTGTTTCTATGTCATCACGCGCAACGCGATATCGCGCCATGCCGTTTTTGCCTGCGCGCGAAGAGGGACAGGCCGATGAGCCCGATCGCGGCCAGAGTCAAAGTCGCCGGTTCCGGCGTCGAGCGCCAGGCCAGGGCGTAGGTCTCGCCCGGATCGACCGCGGCGGCTCTCGAGACGCTGATCGAATAACTCCCCGGTTGATCGACTAGAAAGTGGATGTGCTCCACGGTATCGGTGTTGCTGACGCTTGAGGCGACCAGCACGCCGTTGCGAAACAGGTACAAATTCAGATTGTCCTGAGGGTTCGTGGGACTTACGCTGAACGAATCTGCCGGATCGATCACGCCGATCGTCCCCCGGTCGGTCCAGACGACGTGTTCATCCCAGACGAGCGTCAGGTCGATGTAACTTCCGACTGTCGGAGACAGATTGAGCGTGTACGATTCGGGCGTGGTCGTCGCGGTGCTCGCTCCCACAATATCATGGAGCGCCCAACCAGTGTTCGGAACCGCGCCGGGCACGTACTGGCCCGCCATGTATTGATGCGCCGTGGCGACGGCGTCGAGCGCGCCCGAGCCTTGCTGATTATCGAGCGGGAACTGGGGAGTAGCGCTCCAGGGGGCGCCGTTGCTGTCGAGCACGGGCTGGGCCGAATTGATCATCACGGCCCGCAACACGCGTTGATCGGTGCTCAGATCGTGCGCGCGACCGTAATCGATCAATTGGGCGCCCATGCCGGCGGCCAGCGGCGCCGAAAAACTGGTTCCGGACCAATTGCGGACGAGCGATCCGGTCGACTGCCAGTTGACGTCGGCGGTGCTGATATTGGTTCCCGGGGCCACCATGTCCGGCTTATTGCGGAGGTCGCTCGTGGGACCCGCG
>DASXPZ010000254.1:0-4833 GCA_036493275.1 Pirellulales bacterium | reverse complement strand
CGTGCGGTTATGACCTCTATTGGGCGCGAGAATGAAGTTTCCCTCGGCGCCGCCGGGATGACGCCTTGTATCCCCGATCGAGCCCAGGGCCCTGCTGGAGCGTTTAAAGACAAGGCGGCGTCGCTGCGACAGATTGGTTTGCGAACCGGACCTCCCGGAAAATGCGCGCCGCGGTTAGTCGAGCCCCCAACGGAGTAGCGTCGACTGCCTCAAAATTCAAGCGGTAGGATCGCGAATATCGTTACAAATCGTTCATCTACTGACGTTTTTGGGCTTTTCAGACGTAAAGTTAAATATGAAAGTCCTTGTGGGCTTTTTCCTCAACACGCGGAGGTGTTTCATGAGGTTTTCGAAGTTTCTGGTGGTGAGCACAGGCGTTGCGGCGATTGCAATCGTCGCGCTCGTTTCTCAGGCGAACGCCGCCGACGGCCAGCAAGCTGCCGCCAAGCAGCCGGTTGCCAAGGCGCAGGTTCAGACGCCGGCTAGGGCCGCTCAACCGGCTCAGGCGACTGCCCAGCGTCGCACGTACCGCAGCTATTCGTATGAGCCGCAGTACAACAACGGTAACTTCGGGCGCAGCTATCGTGGTCCCACGTGGGCCCGCGCTGACTCGAAGGTGAAGTTCCGCTACGGGTCCTTCCCCTACTAGCGGCCAGGCGTCGAACACGGCGCCTACAACAAGAAGTCGGAGCGAATTCTGGACGCTCCGACTTTGCGTCAAAGAAAAACGCCACGAGTCAGTCTCATCGATGCTGACTCGTGGCGTTCTCGTTTACGAATCGCTTCCCTGCGATCGCTGTTTTGAAATCATTCTTTCGTTCGCGCTATTCCATGGCCGCTGAGCCGACCGGTTCGGCGGCGACTGGGACGACCTTGGCGGCCGCCGCGGTCTTTGCCATGGGGGGTTCCGCGGCTAAGGCTTCTTTCTCTTTTTCAGCAGCCGCTTTTTTTGCCGCCGCGGCTTTTGTGGCGGCCACATGGTTGCGCCAGTCACGCTCCAAGTGACGGACGCTTTCCACCGCATAAATCTCGCGTAGCGCCACGTCGTATCCATGCGAAGTCGCGCGTTCGACCATGGCCACCAGTTGTTCTCTAGTGCCGATCGTGGTCAGGTAATCGACTAGCGAAGCGCTCTGTCCATAAAAGGCCCCCATCCGCCGCGGTTGCGGATAGCCGGCCAACGTCAGCAATTCCGCCAAGCGGAATTCCGCTCCGGTCCCTAGCGCGGCGTGGAGATCCACGGCATGGCGACCACGTTTTGCCTGCGTGTCGGCTAGAATGGCCATTCCTTCGTCGGCCCAATGCGGGATGGCGACGGCGATGAAACGATCTGCCAACACAACGTGCGTCAACTCGTGCGTCAGCGCCGCGGCGAACCAGTCGGGGCGATCGCCGCGGATATCGATCTTGCGTGCGCTAATCCGTCCCTTGTCGAAGTCGACTAGCGCCGATCCGGTGGTTGCTTCCGCCCCACGGCCAACCGCTTGCAAGTAACCAGCCGATGTAGCGTGAAGCACAATCTGACATTTTGGACGCCAGCCAGCGGCGGCGTTCTTCGGCAGCCAGGCTTCTTGCAATTCGCCGCGGGCCTTTTCGAGCGTGGCGCCCGTGTCTGCCTCGTAGCGATAATTGACTGGGCGACAGATCGAAAAATTCTCTGTCTCTTCGATCAACCAATTGCCGCGCCGAACGGCAGTGGCAGGGGCCGCCAATGGCGTTGAGCCATTGGTCCCCTTCGAGTCGCCGGCAGTAACCGCTAGCGCTGAGGGTTGAGGGGAAGGCTTCTCAGCCCGGCTGTTCGCCGTGATGACGGCCAGGAGAGCTGCGCAAAGAACCGTTTGAGCCGTTCGCAATCGCATCGACGCTCCCCCCGGGGCGACCAAATGGAAAGGAAGGCATCCTTGCCGGGGGCTCAGGCGAGCGCCCCGCTGTCGCGATCCGTGCGACCTCGGAGCCTGCCTAAGAACAAACGGCGTGCCACGGCGCGACTGCAGTGCACTGGCGAATAGCGCAGATCGCTATGACGTAAAGAGTTACGACCGATATATTTCTTCCAGAAATCGCCCCAGCTAGCATAATCGGCGAGGATTTGCCTAAGCGCCAGGCAGAACATGCCGCGCCGCAGCGCTCAAAGATGCTAGCGAAGATCGGGAAAAAATGGTCTGAAATGGATCCTCGACCGTCGGCGCCAGCGGCCTATGGCTTTGATTTGCCGCCGCCGTCTCGCCAGCGCTGAACCGTCAGCGCCAGCTCGATCGTCTTCGGCTCGTCGCGCAGCGCGCCGTAATACCAGAGGGCTTGCGCTACCTCGTTGTAATTGACGTCCTTCGGGCGGCCCGACTGGGGCGAGAGCTCTTTGCCGACGCCCGTTCGGGTGTTCCCTTCGACCTCGACTTCGCCGGTCGGTCGGATACGCGTCACTTCCCAAGCCATGGCTGTCTTGATGGCGTCGTCGAGTTCCTTGTTCGGCAAGTAAAGAGAAAGATGTTGTCCCATCAGAATCGAGACGGCGTTGTAACTGGAATCGCGGCCGTCTCGTTCGATGAACACGCCGCTTTTGTCTCGTCGCGCCAGGGCCGCTTTGACAAGCCGATCGGACGAGACTTTCATCTTTTCGTCGTCAAGGACGATGCCGCACAGTCCGAACGCCTTGGCGGCGATCAACAGACGGTTGGCCGTATGACCGACTTTGAGGGGGATCGTGGGGAAGCCCTTTTGGATGAAATCGCAGGCGCGGCGCAAGCGCGGCCTGAGCGTGGCGAATCGCTCGCGAAAATCAGGCTCCAGTGGCGAGGCTTGCACGACGAGAATCGCCCGCCCTAGCTCCTGCAAGAAGAAGTACGCGTTCTCGACGCGGATCGAGTAGACCGTAATCGCCGCGTCGCCGGGCTGCCCCCCGCCTTCGAAGCCGCCGTCCTCGACTTGCGTCGCAAAGGTCGCCTCGATCGACTTCCAGGCATCATCGGCGCGCTCCTTATCGCCGCTGACAGCGGCCGCCGTCAGGTAGCGGCAGCCGCCACGCCCCAAGACAATCGTGCCGATCTTGTCGGGCTGTAACTTGGAAAGAATCTCCTTCGGCATCTTTTGCAGTAGATCGTATTCTTTGCGAATCGGCTCCGCGGCGCGGAGCGAATCCGCGCAGATTATCAGTAACGAGAGAGCG
The DNA here is from genome assembly GCA_036493275.1 of Pirellulales bacterium. Taxonomy (GTDB): domain Bacteria; phylum Planctomycetota; class Planctomycetia; order Pirellulales; family JACPPG01; genus JACPPG01. Next base: position 1,670 of record DASXPZ010000254.1, on the reverse strand, counting down.
ATCCAACTCACGTGGAATACCTTGGGTAAAAACATCGATGTCCTTTGCTTCGTTTCAACATCTCTCATTCAAACATCTTCCACCACTCGCCGGCAATTCGGCAGCGAACCGAGGAACGTCTTGCCATAAGGCTTGGTCAGAACGCGTGAGTCGAGAATTACGACCGTGCCGTGATCTTGTTTGGTGCGAATCAGCCGCCCAAACCCTTGCTTCAGCTTAAGCACCGCCTCGGGGAGTTGATAGCCGCGGAACGGATCGCCACCGGTGGCCTTGATCGCGTCAAGCCGCGCCTCCAGCAGCGGCCGGTCGGGCACGGTAAAGGGGAGCTTGGTGATGATCACCGTTTGCAGCGCGTCCCCCGGCACGTCGACTCCCTGCCAGAAACTATCGGTTCCCAGCAGCACGCCGCGCGGGTTCGCTTTGAAACGATCCAGCATTTGCGTGCGCGGCTCTCCGTCGGCCTGCGAATAGAGGGCCAGGTTTTGCTCGGCCAGCCATGGGGTCAACTCCGCCGCCGCGCGACGCAGCGCCTCATAACTGGTGAACAGCACAAACGCGTGGCCATCGCTGCGGGCCACATAACGCCGGATCATCGCCGTGCAGGCCCGCTCGAAACCCTCGCGCGCCGTGTTCGGATCGGGCATGCCGCGAACCGAAATCAGCACCGCCTGCTGTTGATAGTCGAAGGGGCTGCCGAGGCTGCGCGTCTCGACCTGCGTCAGGCCGATACGCGATTTGAAAAAATAGAACGACGCGCTCTCCCCCACCGCTAGCGTGGCGCTCGTCATGATCACCGAGCCGACTTTCTCGAAGAGCTCCGCGCGGAGCGTCGGGCCGACGTCGATCGGCGCCGCGGCCAACGACGTCACCGGGCGTCGGCCCGCGCGGACGTCGACCCAGTAGACCGTTTCTTCCAAGCGCTGCGAAAGCCAATCCTCGGCCTGGCCGGCCAGCCCTTGCAGTCGCTCGGCCGCCGCTTGAAAATCTTGCCGCTTTTCGCGCTCGTGGATACTCTCGGCGTGGTTGCGGACCATGCGGGCCAGCTTGAGCAAGCTGGGGCTGAGGCCGTTATCGACGACGCCTGCCCTCCCCACTCGACCATTGCGGCCGCCGCCCAGCTCGCGCCAGGCCCTGAGCGAATCGAAAAAATCGTTCGCGGCAAAGCGGCACTCCAGCACTTGCCGCTCGGCGTCGGCCAGTCGATTGCCGACCAGCAGGCCGCGGTTCGTGCGGTCGTTGTAGAGCTTGTTCAGGATGTACTCGACATGCCCGGAGCGGATCTCCAAACCCAAATGATCGCCCGCCACGGCCTCCATGTTGTGGGCTTCGTCGAAGACCACGGCGTCGTAGTCCGGCAGCAGACTGGCGCCTTGCCGGCGCAGCGCCAGGTCGCTGAACAGCAGCGCATGGTTGACGATCAAGATCTGCGACCCTTGCGCGCGGCGTCGCGCCTGGTAATAAAAACAGGAGCCGTACGTCGGGCAATCGCGACCCATGCAATTGCCGTGGTCGCTTTGGGCTTCGTCCCAGACGCTGGCCAGCGGGCGGCGCGAAAGGTCGGCCAGCGATCCGTCGCTCGTTTCGCCGGCCCAAGACGCAATGGTCCGCAGTTCCTTGAACTCGGCCTCCTCGCGAAACAGGTGGCCCGCCCGGCCTAGCGCGTTGTTCAA
>DASXPZ010000253.1:0-2305 GCA_036493275.1 Pirellulales bacterium | reverse complement strand
GATGGCGGCCAGGGCCTCGGGATAGCCACCGATCGCGTCGACGTTGAAGCCGAGCTCGCGCAGCCATGAGGCCATGGATTGGAGGATTTGACGGTCGTCGTCAACTAACAGCAGTGACCCGCGTTTCATTGGTCGATGCCTCGAACCGCTCGTCGACAGTTAACCAAGCGGGCGCAGGGATCCCTCGCGCCGCCGGCCTGTCGCCAAGCGTATGCCTAAAAGGAAGCGGCCGGGATCCAATCGCCAGCCGGGTGGGGCTCGCCGGTCGGCCTTCTTCTGGGAGAAGGAGCCGGTCTGCGCCGCACAATGGTTCTGCTCCGCACAATCGCTTGCGCGACGGCTTTCGCCGCGCTATTTTCTGACGTGTTCGGCGCCGGAGACCGGCGGGAGATGGGACCGAAACCGTCGCAAAATATCTACGTCACATGCTGCACTAGGTCAACGTTACAAATACCAGGTGGCGTGTCCGATACACCCAGCGGGCCGCCGGAGTGCGGTTTGTGCCGGTTGTTCGGCCCGCAAGCCAGCGTTAGGCTAAGATGTAAGTGGACCCGAGGCATCGCCCAGGGCACGTATCTTGTACGCTACGCCCCCCCGGAGAGTTCTGATTATGTCCATTCGAATCCTGATCGCCGACGATCATGAAGTAGTCCGCGAGGGACTGGTCGGCCTGTTGGCCGGCACCGACATTGAAATCGTGGCCCAGGCTAAAAGCCCGGCCGAGGCCTCGAAGCTGGCGCGCAAACACCGCCCCGACGTGCTGCTCCTCGACATTCGCATGGGGGAAGGGGGCGACGGACTGGCCGTGCTCGAAAAGCTGCACAAGGAATTGCCCGAGACGAGAGTGGTCATGCTCTCGGCGTTCGACAATCCGACATATGTCGCCCGCGCGCACGCACTAGGAGCCAGCGATTATCTATTGAAGGGTTGCACGCGCGAGCAACTGCTCGACACGATTCACGGCGTGACGCAATCGCCTGGTCCCACCGAGCACGGTCAGTTGCAAAAAGTCGCGGGCGCAATGGCCGCTCGCCAGAAGACGCCGGACGACGAAGCTTCACTCACGCAGCGCGAGACGCAAGTCCTGCGGCACTTGGCCCTGGGTTTGAGCAACAAGGAGATCGCCAAGAGTCTCTCGATCAGTGTCGAGACGGTCAAAGAACACGTGCAGCACGTGCTCCGCAAGGTCGGCGTGAATGACCGCACCCAAGCCGCCGTGTGGGCCGTCCGCAAAGGGATTGCGTAACAAGAGCGATTGCGGCTCTAGCGGCGAGTTTTCTTTGTCCTCAAAGCCTCAGGTCTCACGCCTCTTCGTCACACCACCTCGCCCAGCACGCGCGGCAGGTTGATGTGGCAGGGAAACGGGGAGAGGAGAACCTTGGCGTCCGGCAAGAACTCCAGGATGCTCTTGCGGACCACGTCCGTGACGTAGAGCGGGAGCGCCGAGTTGATGATCAGCGTCACGCCGGGGTGCTTTTCCAGCAGGTCGCAAATCGGGCCGTAGGCGAGCGTGGCCCGCATGATCGGGCAGACCGACGTGATGTCGATAATAATCAGATCGACGGCGCGTTCTTTGTAGATCGCCGTAGCCAGCGCGTCGAACGCTGTGATCTGGGCATCGGGCCAGCGGGCCAGCACCATCGGCGGGACCACGCGGGACCGCATGTATTCTTCGTCGTCGATCACCCAAACCTGCATCGCGCACGCCTCCAACAGGTACCCGTGGCCCCAGATCATCGCGGCCGCTGTAGACCATTCTACACTGCGGTCGAAGCGACGAAGCAGCGAGCGCCGCATTTTGCAAAAGCGATATCCATTGACGCCGGCGGGAGGGCGAAGCTCCTGCTGAGCCGGGCGCCGCATTCCCGCTATGAGACTGGACTAGCCGCATACGGACGGAATCGTCTACGCTGCGCTCATCCACAGAGTACTCGAAACGTTTCGCAGTTTTCGTGAGACAGGAAAGTCACGCAACGATCCATTTGGCAACTGCGCTAGGGGCTTCACTATGCCGAAAGTTAACTGGAGGTCTTTGTCATGCGATACTCGCGTCACCTGTTTACCCTTGTGATGGCGATTTCGATTTGTGCGAGCACTTGCATCGCAGATGAGCTTTACACAATGCCTCGCAAGAAGGGGACGCCGGACGCCCGGCCTGCAAAACGATGGTCCGACACCGTTGGATCGACCGTCGCGGCCGAAGGGATCGCATGGGGCTTCTTCGAGAAAGGGTTTGGTCCCTATGTGGTCATTGACGGAGCTCGCGTCTACGTCGAAGGGCTCGAAAGATCAAGGGCCGAACTCG
>DASXPZ010000252.1:0-6789 GCA_036493275.1 Pirellulales bacterium | reverse complement strand
CATCAAAACCGACGCGCCCAAATCTTGGGATAACTGCCGCGCCGTGTAGGCTCGCTCAGCCAGATGGCCGGCGTTGCCGTGGGCGAACAATACCTGTGCCCGCGGAGTCTCGGCCGGAACGTACCAGCCGTGCAATTGCGTGCCATCGGGCGCGTTGAACCAGGCGTCCTCGAACGCGAGCCCGGCCGGTGTCCAATCGCCCGTGGGATACTTTCTTGGATGAAAGAGCAGCGTGTCTTCGAAGGCCATGAACGCTAACAGAACCAGGAGATACAGCGCCGTCAACCAGCGGAGTAGTCGCGTCCGGCGCCAGGCTGCCTGCCACGGCCCGCGCGCGGCGCTCGGATGCTCAACTCCAGCCGTTGTTCGTTGCGGCGCTGCGCTAATGCTGGCGGCGTCCGCAGCGCGATCAGGCTCGCTCGGCATGGGTGTCTCGTTCTGTTTTGCGCGTTAGAAGGCTCAGACCTAGTAGCCGATACTGCCAGCTCATCCGCACAGAGATTAAGAAACTGAAAAGAAGCGACGCCGGCCCAGGCAGGCATTCGCGGAGACAACCAAAACATTGTACGCCGGCGTCGAAGAAATCGATTCCACTTGCGCCACGATTTCACTCACAAGCCGTCGCTGACCCCCGCGAGTCCGGCATATCCCTAGAGACCCCGGAGCTATCCTGACGGTCGAACGGCGTAGAGGCCTATTTCGCGGTCGGCGTCGTGACTTGACCGGTCCCAACGTATCGGCGAAAGTAGCTCTGTCGTGATAACTTGTGCCAATCGACGAAGATCGCGATCCGCTCCGCCGCGGTCCCGCGGTTCGACAACCGTCAAGGATGTTCTGCGCATGGAAATCGTAGCTCGACTCTTCCGCGGCGCCGTGGCCGCTCTGTTGCTGTTATCGTTTGGCTCCCTGGCATTCGCGGCGGAAAATTGGCCCCAGTGGCGCGGCCCGCGCAACGACGGCGTCAGTCAGGAAACTGGCCTTCCCACGCGCTGGAGTAAGACGGAAAACGTCCTCTGGCGGCTTCCTCTCCCGGGTCCCGCCGGCGCCACGCCGGTCTTGTGGGGCGACCATATCTTTTTGACCAGCGCGAAAGGAGAGGACCTGGTGCTGATCTGCGCCGACACTTCCGGCAAGCAGCTCTGGGAACGGCTCATTTCCACCGGCGATCGGGTTGCCCGCGGCGACGAAGGAAACTCGGCCTCTCCGTCGCCCAGCACGGACGGCAAGCACGTGTGGGCGATGATGGGAACTGGCGCCCTGGCCTGTTTCGATTTCGATGGAAACGAAGTTTGGAAGTGTGATCTGCAAGAGCGCTACGGCAAATTCGAGATTCAATTCGGCATGTCTTCGACCCCGGTCCTGGACGGCGACCGGCTCTATCTGCAATTGCTCCATACCGGCGACTCGCTAGTCGTCTGTCTCGACAAAGCGACCGGAAAGGAAATCTGGAAGCAGCGCCGCGAGAGCGACGCCAAGGCGGAGTGCGAGCATTCGTACGCCTCGCCAATGATCTATCGCGATGGCGAACGTGATTATCTGTTGACGCATGGCTGCGATTATATCGTCGCCCATCGCTTGTCGGACGGCGCCGAGATCTGGCGCTGCGGCGGACTGAATCCAAAGGCCCGCTACAACCCCACGCTGCGACTAGTCGCCTCTCCGGTGGTGGGCGAGGGGCTGATCGTTGTGCCCAGCGCCAAAAATGGGCCGGTGCTTGCCATTTCGCCCGACGCCAAGGGAGACATTACTGAATCAGACCAGGGACATCTCTGGACGCGGGCCGAAAACACGCCCGATGTCCCCTCGCCGCTGATTCATGACAGCATCGTCTATCTTTGCCGCGAGAACGGTGTGCTGATCGCCGTCGACGCCAAAACCGGTCGCGAGCTCTATGAGCAACGAGGCCACTCTCATCGTCACAGGGCAAGCCCCGTCTACGCCGACGGCAAGATTTACCTTACTGCCCGCGACGGCGTCGTGACAGTGGTCAAGGCCGGACCGAAGTTCGAAGTGCTGGCGACGAATGAATTGGGCGAAGGGATCTCGGCCTCGCCGATAATTGCCGGCGGCCGGATTTATTTGCGATCGTTCGACGCGCTGTATGCGATCGCATCGCCAGATAAGCAGTAGTTGAGTGGCTGCCGCGCGACGGCAGATTATATCCTCCTTTGACGAGATTCTGGCGATGAATGTTCTGAAGTTTTTGGCGAGCTCGGCGGTTCTGTTCGGCGCAATTTCTGCCTCATGCGCTTTCGCAGCGGAAGAGAACGCAGAGGCGCCAGGCGCCGGCAAAGAAACGCCGCCGTTCGCCGACATCTTCAATGGCAAAGACCTCACTGGTTGGGTCGTCGAAGGGACCACGACACGCGGCAGCGGCGACGACAAATCGCCCGTCTGGACTGTGAAGGATGGCGAGATTCGCTGCGCCGGGGGCGGCTTTGGCTTCTTGCGATTCGACCGTGCCGCCTGCGATTTCACGCTCAAGGCCGAGATCAAGCTCGAACCGAAGGCCAACAGCGGCATCGGCATTCGCACCGTCCCCTTTCGCACGGTGAGACAGACGCGCCCCTCGTTCGCCGCGTACGAAGTGCAAATCCAGGACGACGCCGGCGCGCCGGCCGACAAGCATTGCAGCGGTTCGCTCTATCGTTACGTCGCGCCGACTGAAAACGCCATGAAGCCGGCCGGCGAGTGGAACACCGTCGAGATCACCTGCACTGGCCCGCGAATCGTGATCAAGATCAACGACCGCACGGTGCAGGACGTTGACCAATCGAAGATCGAAGAAATCAAGAACAAGCCCCTCTGCGGCTACATTTGCCTGCAAAACCATGGCAGCCCGGCGGTCTTCCGCAAAGTGCAAATGCAAGTCATGAAAGCCGCGGAATAATCCGCCCGATGCGCAAGCTCATCCATCGCTGCTTTACTCCGTGCTTTGCGCTGACGATCGCCTCTTTTATTGCGCCATGGCTCGCGCAAGGGGCCGATCTGGCCTTTCGCTCGCAGGAAATCGCCGCCGATCTGGGAATCGGCTACGCCGTGACCACGGTCGATATGAACGACGACCGCAAGCCGGACATCGTGGTCGTCGACACTGGCCGGGTTGTCTGGTACGAGAACCCGACCTGGAAAGTCCACACGATCATCGAAGGACAGACGAAGAAGGACAACGTCTGCATTGCGCCGTTGGATATCGACGGCGACGGCCGCCTCGATTTCGCCCTGGGCGCCGATTGGCGGCCGTTCGACACGCAGACGGGCGGAACGGTGCAATGGCTCTCCCCTCCGGCAAAAGCTGAAGACAACTGGGACGTCCACCCGATCGGCGAAGAGCCGATGATGCACCGCATGCGCTGGGCCGATCTCGACGCCGACGGCAAGCCGGAGCTGCTCGCCGTTGCGCTGATGGGACGCGGGACGAAAGCCCCCAATTGGGACACCGCCGGCGTGCGAATCCTGGCCTACAAAATTCCCGCAGATCCGCGCCGCGACCGCTGGCCCGTCGAGGTGCTGAGCGACGAGCTGCATGTCACGCATAACTTCTATCCCACCGACTTCGACGAAGACGGCCGACCCGAGATTCTGGTAGCCAGTTTCGAAGGCGTCAGCCTGCTAGCCCGCGAGGCCGACGGAAAGTGGAAGACGCGCCGCGTGGGCGAAGGAAACCAGACCAGCCGGCCGAACCGCGGCGCGAGTGAAGTCAAACGAGGCCGCTTGGCAGAATCAGATTACATTGCCACGATCGAGCCCTGGCACGGCAACCAGGTGGTGGTTTACACCCGCCCTGACGCGGTAAAGGACGATGCGGCGAAAGTCGCCAAAGCCAAACCGGCTCTACCCGCGGGTCTATGGAACAGGCGCGTGCTCGACGAGGAGCTGAAGTGGGGCCACGCTGTCTGGTGCGCGGATCTTGATGGCGACGCCGACGAGGAACTGATCATCGGCGTGCGGGACGACGCGGCCGAGAGCGCCCGTTGCGGCCTGCGAATTTACGACCCGCAGGACGCCGCGGCCGGTCGTTGGAAGCGCAGCCTGTTCGAGCCCGGCGGCGTGGCGATCGAAGATCTCACGGTCGCAGACCTCGACGGCGACGGCCGGCGCGATATCATCGCCGTGGGACGAGCGACACACAACGTGCGAATTTATTGGAATCAAACCGGCGAAAAGAAGTGAGCAGGGCATGACCGCCGCCGAGCATGACTCCGTCCGCTGCCGTGGCATTCGCGGCGCCACCACGGCCGATAGCAACACGCGCGAGGACATCCTCAAGGCGACTCGGCAGTTGCTGGCGCTGATGATCCGCCAGAACGGCATCGACCCCAACGATCTGGCCAGTGCTTTCTTCTCGACCACGGTCGACCTCGATGCGGAATTCCCGGCGCTGGCGGCCCGTCAGCTCGGCTGGCTGAATGTGGCGCTTCTGTGCACGCACGAGCTCGACGTGCCCGGCAGCCTGCGGCGCTGCATCCGGGTGCTGTTGCACTGGAACACCTGCAAGGCGGCGAGCGAGATCATGCACGTCTACATCAAAGGCGCCACAGCCCTGCGGCCAGACCTCTCGCGCCTGCCGCCGGTCGATTGGGACGAACTGGAATCCTGGATCGACGAAGAGCTAAAAAACCAGGCGGCGCAGCAGAAGAAGTAGTGCTGTGAGCCTCTGAAGCGAATCTTAGTTTCTACTGCTTCGGAGCGCCGCTGGTGCTCGTGTAGGATTGGAGCTCGAAGCAGCGCCGATGGCCGAGCAAGATTCTTCATCTCCGGATGAATCGCCTGAATAAAGTGGCAAGAGAAGGGGCTATACATGGTAAATCATGACGAACTGACCGACCAGATCATCGGCGCCGCGATCGAAGTGCATCGCGTTTTGGGCCCCGGCCTGTTGGAGTCGATCTACGAGCAAGCCCTGGTAGTCGAGCTGGAATTGCTAGGGATCGTCAGTCAAAGACAAGTCGAAGTAGAAGTCATTTACAAGGGCCATACCATCAAGGGGCAGCGTATCGATCTGCTGGTGGCCGGCGAAGTGATCGTGGAAACGAAGTCCGTCGCAGCGATTCCTGACGTGGCTCTAGCGCAAGTCCTCTCCTACTTAAAGGCAACGAAACTCAAACGCGGCCTGCTGCTTAACTTCGGTTGCCCACGAATGGCCGATGGAGTGAAACGAGTTTCATTGTGAAAGACTCGGAACAAGCATCGACCCTGCCGATGTCAAACGTGGAGGAAAGTGGATCCTCTTCACTCTCCTCGGAAAAAAACAGATAGGGTCACAGAGAACACCGAGAAGGAGAGATAACGTAGCTAAATACCCCCCGCTCGTTCGATTAACCATCAGATCATCTTCTTCTGTATTCTCTGTGTCCTCGGTGCCCTCGGTGGCTAAACTCCTGGCGTTCACGAGGCGGGAACACTCGCCACAGTGCACACTGAGGGGGAGAAGAAAAAGCAGGAGCCTTACTCCGCTCGGTGGCAGTTCGCTTAGCGAGTTCCACAATGGACGAACCGCTGCTCGCTGCGAAATCGTCTACTACGTCGGTGCGTGGCTGGCGTGTTGTTCGATTGCTTCTTGCAGCGCTTCCTCGGGTGATTTGGCGTACGGAAGCTGCCGGAACCACAAGAATAACACCACCGCGGCGCCTCCAGCCAGCAATGTCGTCGGCAGGTTGCAGAGCATGCCGCTGCCGTCTGGCGATCTGGCCAGCAGGTAATTCAAAACCGGATAGTCGCCAAGCGTCGTTTCGCTCACGCGCGAAGTCAGCACCGTCAGACTGTTGTGGGTCACGTGATACAACATGCACGGCGCCAGGCTGCCGGTTTGCACCGCCAAGTAGCCGATCACCATGCCGATGAAGAACGTCACGATCGACTGCTGAAAGATCGCGTGGGTCACGCCAAAGAACAAACTGCTGAGCACGATCGCCCGCCACTTGTGCCCCATGTGGCGAAAGCCGGAAAGCATGAACCCGCGGAAAGCCAGTTCTTCGCAAATCGCCGGCGTGACCGCCATCACGAACAATAGCGTCACCAGGTCGGGCGTTCCCTTCAGCATCGATTCGAGCGATTCCTTAACCGCCGGACTGAGCGGATAGAGTTGCTCGACGAGAACTCCCATCCAGCCCACCGCGGGGAAGACGCACAGGGCCAACAGCATCGCCGCCAATAGCGACAGGAGCGAAGAGGCCGTCGAATTGGCGGTAGGCAATCGCAATAGCAGCGTCTTTCGAGCGCTGCGCGTCAGCATGATCGCCATCAGCAAGGCCGGCGTGGCCACGACGACCAGTTGCGTCACCACGGTCAGCCGCGCCAGCTCGCCGAACGAATTGGGCTGCGGCAGGGCAAAGCCCATGAAGAAGCGAATCAACAAGATCACCACGCCGCAAAAGAACGCGCCAGCCACGGTCGGCGTCTCTTCGCGGTCGTGCATCAATTGCCGCAGCCAAAGTTTCAGATCGAAACGCTCGCTTTCGCGGAACAGCACGCCTTCGGAATTGAACTGGTCGACGGCCCAGCGAATCGCCAGCAGGCAGCAGGCCAACGTGACTACGATCACCGGCGGGCCGTAGATCAGCGCCTGCTGATAATTTCCTTCGAGCATCGCCCGCAACAAGAGCACGATGCCGGTCACTGGAATCAAGCTGTTCCCCAGGCTCAAGTCGACGCCCGGCGCCATCGGCAGCATTACCAGCGGCAACGTGACCAGCACCAGCGGCATCAGGTAGTATTGCCCCTCTTTACTGCTGCGGGCAAACGCAGCCAGCGCCAGGCAAAGCGCGCTGAATAACGCCGAGACCGGCA
>DASXPZ010000251.1:0-4246 GCA_036493275.1 Pirellulales bacterium | reverse complement strand
CCCAATCGAAGGTGAAATTGTGCTCGGCGGCCAAGGTCTCGAACAGTTCGGGCGGAATGCCGTGCGTGGTGTACATGTCGGCCGCTTCTTCGCCCGAGACCATTACGCGCCCCGCCTTGGTCATGTCGCGGAAGACGCGCTCGATGCGGTCGAGCCCGCCGTCGATCGTGGAGAAGAAGTTTCCTTCTTCCTTTTCGACCACCTGGGCGACGCGCGCCGTCGTTTCTTTCAACTCCGGATAGGCGCGGGCCATCAGCTCGGCCACCTTCGGCACGAGCAAGTGCAAGAACGGCTTGTGCAGACCGATCTGATGCCCGTCGAGCACGGCCCGGCGGAGGAGGCGCTTGATGACGTACTTTTCTTCTTTGTTGCCCGGATAAACGTTCTCGTGAATCGCGAACGTGCAAGCGCGGATATGATCTGCAATGCGTCGCAGCCGGCGGCCATGCTCGCTGCCCGGGTCGTATTTGATGCCGCAGACCGCGCCGGCTGCTTCGACCAGCGGACGCAACGTATCGATGTGGTAGTTGGTGTCGACCCCCTGCATCACCGCGGCGCAGCGCTCCAGCCCCATGCCGGTGTCGATGTTCTTGCTCGGCAGCGGGCGAAGATTATCGGGCGGATCTCCCACGCGGTTGAACTGAGTGAAGACCAGGTTCCAAATTTCGACCGAGCCTTTGTCAGTGTGATAGAAGATTTCGCTGCACGGGCCGCAGACGCCGTCTGGACCTTGACTGGGGGCGCTGGCGGGCCAGAAGTTGTCGCTCTCGCCCAACCGCTCCATCCGGTTCGAGGGGATCTTGATTTCGTCGGCCCAGATGGCGGCCGCCTCGTCGTCGTCGATATAGACCGAAACGCTCAACTTGCCCGGCGGCAGGTTGAGCCACTTAGGGCTGGTCAAAAACTCCCAGGCCCAATGGATGGCGTCTCGCTTGAAATAATCTCCAAAGCTGAAATTGCCCAGCATTTCGAAGAAAGTATGGTGGAATGCGGTGCGGCCGACGTTGTCGATGTCGCCGGTCCGCAGGCATTTCTGGCAGGTGGTGGCGCGGGTGAACTCGAGCTTGCACTTCCCCAGGAAGTGGTCCTTGAATTGGTTCATGCCAGCCGGGGTGAAGAGGACCGATGGGTCCCAGGTGGGGACCAGCACGTCGCTGGGGCGGCGCACGCATCCTTTCGACTCGAAGAACGCCAGGTAGCGCTCGCGCAATTCGTCCGTTTTCATGAATGTCACGCTCTCGCGCTGGCTCGCAAAAATGGGGAATATTGGCCGGGCCCTTGGCCAGCTAGGGCGGGGAAACCGCGGCCGCAAACCGTTTAAGGCTATCAAGAAACGGTCATCATAACCGGCCCATCAAAAAGCGACCAGCGGAGCCTGGGGAAGGTTCGCTGCAAGACGAGAGTGGCGCGTGGTTACGACGGCGACTTGGCCGGGACGACGATCGTCGAAGTCTTTCCGGCGCCGTCGGAGATTTTTAATGGGACGTCTCCTTCTTTGCCGGCCATGATCTTGTGGAATTCTTCCGGCACGTCGACGCGCTGCGCGCCGACGTGCGTGATCAACATGCCGCGTCGCAAGCCGGCCGCCCAGGCTGGGCTCGACTCGGCCACTTCGCGCACGATCACGCACCACTCAAGCGGCGCTTCGGTCGTGACGAGCCGCTTTTCGTCGAGCGCCGTCGAGTAGTCGACCATCATCCCTCGCCAGCGCGGCGCCGGATTGGTCACAATCAGGCCTGGCTGCACCGGAAATTTGCTCAGCGAAACTTCTTTGCGAAATCTTCGGCCATTGCGATCAATTTCGACCCGCGCGATCGTCCCCGGCGCCAGGCTTCCCACCCGCAGCATCAGCGTGTCCCGATCGTTGACCGGCTGGTCGTTGACCGCCAAGACAATGTCTTTGGGCAAAATGCCGGCGCGGTCCGCCGGGCCTCCCAGCAAGGTCTGCCCGACTACCACGCCAGGCGACGCGTCGAGGTCGTCCGGCGCAAACAGGACGCCGATCAGGCCAAAGCCCGGCTCGCGCCCTGCTTTCAGTTCCCCTAGAACGCGGCGAAAGACGTCGTCGACCGGAATGGCGTAGCCGGCGGCCTGTTCATACCCCGCCACCGCGGCCAGCGAAGTCGTGAGGCCGACCATTTCTCCTTTGAGATTGACCAGCGCGCCGCCGCTGGTCCCCAGATTGAGTTTGGCGTCTGTCTGGATCAACGTGCCGTAGTGGTGCAGCGTGCTGCGCGAATGCTCGTCCGAGCTGGGGGGCGCCTTGCGCTGCAAGTTGGCCACGATGCCCCAACTGGCGCTGGCCTGGCCATCGCGCGCGATGGCGTACGGATTGCCGAGCGCTACGACGATCTGCCCTTTGCGCAACTTGCTCCCCTCGCCGAGCGGCATCACGGCGAAATCCTCGACCGCGAATTTTTCGACAATTTCCAGCACCGCCATGTCGCTGCGCGGATCGGAGCCCTTGATGGTTGCGCGATAGACTTTTTTGCTGACCGTCGTGACGAAGAACGAATCGGTCGCGGCGCCCTCGGCCAGCACGTGGTGGTTTGTCAGCACCAGCCCCGGACCGACAATCACGCCGGCGGCGAAGGCCGAGGGTTGAAAATCCGGGTCGAGTGGCGACGGCTTGCGGCCGCCAAAAAAATCTGGCTGCGACTCGAGCGCCAGTGGATCATGGCCCGAAACCCGCGCGATGCTGACGACCGATTTATCGCAGCGAGCGATCGCGTCAGCCAACACCTGCTCGAGGGCCGAAGCGGCCTCCAGCCCGGAGGGCTCGTCAGCCCGGACGGCTCGCGTCCCCAGAGGAGCAAGCGCCCAGGCCAACGTCGCCAGGATCGCGGCCGCTACCCGATTCGTCCGTCGCCATTGCCGAAGATGTTTCATAGCAGCCTGCGTCCAACTTGCCCTGGCGGCCGCGGGCTCCGTCCGAGTTCACCTGTTCGAGGTTACTCGTCCGATTCTTTGGCCGGCTCATCGGCGTCGCCGCCCGAGGTAATGGGCGCCACCACGCCGGCGGCAAGGATCTTCTCGCGTAGTTCTTTTACCAGGGCCGGGTTCTCGACCAGGTAGGCCCGCGTCTTTTCGCGCCCCTGCCCTAATTGTAGGTCTCCGTAGCGAAACCAGGCGCCGGAGCGGACGACCAGCTTTTGGGCAATCGCCAGGTCGAGCACGTCCCCTTCGTAGCTGATGCCGCCAGCGTGCATCATATCAAATTCAGCGACTCGGAAGGGGGGAGCGACCTTGTTTTTCACTACCTTCACTCGCACCCGCTGGCCGACAACGTCTTCCCCCTCTTTCAACTGGCCGATCCGGCGAACGTCGATCCGGCAGGAACTGTAGAACTTCAGGGCGCGACCGCCCGGGGTCGTTTCAGGGCTGCCGAACATCACGCCAATCTTTTCGCGGATCTGATTGATAAAGATCACCGACGTCTTGCTCTTGCTGATCGCGCCGGTGAGCTTGCGCATCGCCTGGCTCATCAGTCGGGCCTGGAGGCCGACGTGGGAATCTCCCATTTCGCCGTCGAGTTCTTTTTGCGGAACCAGAGCGGCCACGGAGTCGATCACGATCACGTCGACGGCGTTCGACTTGATCAACATCTCGGTGATTTGCATGGCTTCTTCGCCGCTACCGGGCTGGCTGACGAGTAAGGTTTCGAGTTCCACGCCCAGCTTTTTGGCCCAACTGGGGTCGAGCGCGTGCTCGGCGTCGATGAACGCGGCGATGCCGCCCGCCTTTTGCGCCTGGGCGATGACGTGCAGGGCAAGGGTGGTCTTGCCGCTCGACTCGGGGCCAAAGACCTCGGCGATGCGCCCCTTGGGGAGGCCGTATCCGCCCAGGGCGATATCGAGCGAAAGGCTGCCGGTCGGAATTCCCTGCACGCGGACGCCGCTATCAACCCCCAACGGCATGATGGCGCCTTCGCCGAACTGCTTTTCGATCTGAGCGACGGCGTCCTTGAGCTGGCGGTCTTCCAGCATCTGCGCCCTGGGAGAATCCTTGGGGGGGCGGTTCGGTTGGGCGTCTTTCTTGGCCATGCGATGATTCGATTTAACGGCGGTAACCATGGACACAATCCTTGGTCTTGAAAGAGCTTGCGGCCACTTGGCCGGCGCCGGGCCCCTACGCTAGCAGGGCGTGGCGAGTCAGTAGTGAACGTCTGAATAGTGTATCGACGTACACGTGGCGTTTCAAGAGAGGATTTGCAAGTTTTTTTGCCCGCCTAGGGATGGGTGATTTT
>DASXPZ010000250.1:0-5413 GCA_036493275.1 Pirellulales bacterium | reverse complement strand
TCAGTTCGCTACGATTTGGCCCATCCGTTCCGGTAGAATGCAGAAATGGCAGACAATTCTCGCCCCCGCCGCCGCTGGTTCCAATTTCGCTTGCGGACGCTGCTGGTCTTGATTGCCGTGGTGGCTCTGCCGCTGGCGTGGATCGCCCGTGAGCGGCGGCAGTCGCGGTATGAAGCGGAAGTCGCCGAAACGTTGCAACGTCGCGATTTTCTGGATGTTGCGCTCGCTGGGCCGTACGACTCGCTGGAACGCGCCGCGCGGGATGAGCCGCAGGGGTGGCGGCGCGATCTGGCCCGGCGAGTTTTCGGCGAACGCATCGTAGTTGTCTGGATCGCCAACGAAACGTTCGATGACCTCACCCCGCTTGCGCGGCTGACGAGCTTGAAGCGGTTCAACGTCCACGGCGCGCCCGTTGTCGATCTGGCGCCGCTGGCGGGCCTCCACGAGCTGACCTATCTCGATTTGGGATCGACTGCCGCCAGCGACCTCACGCCGCTCGCCAGGCTGGCAAATTTGGAGTGGCTGGGCCTCGGCTTCACAAAAGTCACCGACGTTGCGCCGCTTGCCGGCTTGCAGAAACTAAAATCGTTGAGCCTCGACTCCACGCCGGTCGCCGACGTTGCGCCGCTGGCGGAGTTGAAAAAGCTGGAGTCGCTGAATCTTCGCGCTACGCAGGTGAAAGACGTCGCGGCGCTGAAGCAGTGCAAGAATCTGAAGAAGCTCAGCTTGGATCTTACGCCGGTCACTCAGGAACAAGGCGTCGAGTTGCAAAAGGCGTTGCCGAATTGCGCGATTTCGCTGGGAGGCGTCAGGTTGCAACGGCCGGGACCGTGAGGAGGGGATGGGGTGATCTTGACGTAACGTCGAAACACGAAGAATCCGCGGCTAGCGCCGTGCGGCTCACGGGGCAAACGGCATTGATTGATAAAACTATGCGGCGCTATTGCTCGGCGGGAGCCTCGCACTCCCAGTCAGCTCGTGCTCGGACGTAGCTGTGGGACTTCACATCTTTCCTGACCCAAGAGCAACGCGTCGCGCGAGCTGTTAAGCTGTTGGGGAAAGTGTTCTCATTCCGCCCCTGATCCGCTGGCCTCCATTATTTGAGCGAAGGCGCCTGGCATGCTTTTTAGAACGACCTCTTTGATTTTGGCGTGGGCGTGCGTCGTAATTGCAGCGCTTACCGTGAATGCTGATGACGCGAAGCCCGACGGGGATCGGCCCGATCCGACGACGGCCGACGCGCGATTGACTATCGAACGCTTCGCCACCGATCCGCGGATTGTCACTCCCACCGGAATCGCCGTCGAGGCGAATGGCCGAGTGCTGGTGGTCGAGAGCCATACTCATTTTCGACCCGAGGATTACGCCGGGCCGAAGGCCGATCGTATTCTGGCGATGACCGATAGCGACGGCGACGGCCGCGCCGACAAAATCAGCGTCTTCTTCGAAGGAACGAAGTCGACGATGAACCTGGCGGTGTACGAAGACGGCTCGGTTTTCGTCGCCACGCGGATGGAGGTCTTTCGGCTCTTCGACGAAGACGGCGACGGCCGCGCCGATAAAAACACGCCGATTGTCCACATGGAAACCAAGGGAAACTATCCCCACAACGGACTCTCGGGCTTCGCCTTCGATGGACTGGGGAACGTTTACTTTGGCTTGGGCGAAAACCTGGGGGCCGATTATCGACTGATCGGCTCCGACGGCGCCATGCTCTCGGGCGGCGGCGAAGGGGGAAGCATTTATCGTTGCCGACCCGATGGAAGCGAGTTAACGCGTATCGCTACCGGATTTTGGAATCCGTTCCATCTCTGCTTCGACGCTTACGACCGGTTGTTCGCCGTCGACAACGATCCCGATTCGCGCCCGCCCTGCCGGCTGCTGCATATTGTGCCGGGGGGCGATTACGGCTATCGCTTTCGCAACGGTCGCAAAGGAATTCATCCCTTCACCGCATGGAACGGCGAACTGCCGGGAACGCTGCCGATGGTCGCCGGAACCGGCGAGGCGCCCAGCGGCGTGCTGGCGTACGAGTCGGACCTGTTGCCGGCCGAGTATCGCGGGACGCTGTTGGCGACGTCGTGGGGAGACCACCGGATCGAGCGCTTTCGGTTGCAGCCGCGCGGCGCTTCGTTTCGTTCGGTCGCCGAAACCATTTTTTCCGGCGGCGAAAATTTCCGACCTGTGGGGATTGCGCTGGCGCCGGATGGATCGCTGTTCGTCAGCGATTGGGTCGATAAATCGTACTCATTGCACGGCAAGGGGGCGGTGTGGCGGATCGGCGCGAAAGGGACGGCGGCGCCGGCTCGCCCGACGGATTTCGAAAAAGAGGTTCGATCGCTCGATCGTCCCACCCGGCAGCGCGCCATCGCTCGGATGATGAACAGGAACCTACCGGACTCCGTGTGGCACAAACATGTGGGGACGCTGAGCGAGATTGCCGTGACAAGCTCGCCCCCCGAGGTGCGCACCGACGCCCTGCTCGGCTTGGCGCGAGTCGACGTGCACGGCGTGGCAGCTGAAAAGCTTCTCAGCGACTCGCCTCCCGGCTTGGAGGCGCTGGCTGTGCGATTGATGGTCGACGACCAGGCGACTTTTGCCCGGTTGTCGGACGCGGCGAAGACGCCCGGCTTTTCGACGGAAGGGCGGGCCGAGGCCATCCGACGCTTGAAGGCGTCTGCCAACGAGAAGCTCCTGTTGGCGGCGCTGGCGGACGCCGATCCGTTCATTCGGAGCGCCGCCCACTCGGCCCTGCTGGCCACTTCGAAGCTCGACGATCAGATTCGCTGGGCCGGCTCGGACGTCGCGGCCGTGCGATTGGGCGCGCTGTTGCTGCTGCGACAATCGAGTGACCCCAAGGCGCAAGCGCCGCTGGCCACACTGCTGCGCGACGTCGATCCTCAGGTCCGCTTCGCCGCGGTGCAATGGGTGGCTGAGGCAAAGCTCGAAGCGTATCGCGGGCAGATCGTCGAAGGTTTGGGCACCGGCGCAACGACGCGACAGAATTTCGAGGCTTGCCTGGCGGCGCTCGAGCGACTCGACGGGGCAATCCAGGGCTCGAAGGACGAATCGAGCGGCGTTCAATACGTGCTGCGATTGGCGCAAGATCCAAAAACGACGCCGGCAGTGCGGGCCCGCGCCATCCGCACCCTGCAACCAGATAATCCGGCGCTGACGACGCCGATGCTGCTGAAGCTGCTCAACGCCGATGATCTCGCCACGCGGTTAGAAGCGGTTCGCTCATTGCGCGAGCGCACCGACTCCGAAGCGCGCGATCGGCTGGCCCAACTGGCCGCCGACCCAAAAGCTCCGGAACAGTTGCGGGCCGAGGCAATTGTCGGCCTCACGCCCGACGCTCCCGCGCGGCGCGAACTGCTGTTGAACCTGGCCACGGGCAAACAGCCGGCGCTGCGTCGCGAGGCGCTCCGTTCGCTGCGCGGCGTCGAATGGACGGACGATGAGCGGGCGCGATTCAGCGCCGCACAGGGAGAGGAGGCCGACGTGGATCTGGTTGCGCTCCTCCTAGGCAAGCAACTCACTCGCGCGCGACCTGGACGGCAGGATATGGAAGCCTGGAGCAAGTTGTTGGCGAAGCAGGGAGACGCCGCGGCCGGCGAGCGTGTTTATTTCCATCCGCGCGGGCCTGGCTGCTATCGCTGCCATTCGGTCGACGGGCGCGGCGGGGCGATCGGGCCCGATCTGTCGACAACGGCCCGCACGCTGGCGCCGCGCCGGCTGTTGGAGTCGCTGCTCGACCCGAGCAAGGAGGTCGCGCCGCAATTCAGTTTGTGGAACGTTGCGCGGACCGATGGCACGACGCTTTCGGGCGTTTTGTTGGGTGAGCAGCCTGATGGCTCGCGACAATACGGCCTGGTTCAGGGAGAGGTGGTCACACTGAAGCCGGAGGACGTCGCTGAAACTCACGCGGCCAAGGGTTCGATCATGCCCGAGAATCTGCTCGAGCTTCTGACCCCCAGTGAATTCCTGGACTTGCTGACATACTTGCGCGCGCCGAGATAAGTCGCTGCGAGCCTCAGTGGAGACCACGGGCGTCTTGGTTCCCAGACGCTGATTGCAGCCCGCATCGCCCCGCTTGCTCGCTGGCGGCGAGGTTACGTTTTTTATTTGTGCGCGGCGGGTCATTGCGATAAAAGCGATCCATTCTGGGATTTCGCGAAATGATTCATCCGTTTCTATACAGATGTTCAGGTTCGGGCTTTCTTTGAAATCGCGGAAATCGTGATAATCTCTGGAGATTTCTTTCCTTTACCGTCCCGAGCGTGTAGAAGAATAGAGCACTTAAAGCAAAACTATTGAGCAAGAATTCTTTCAAAAATTAGCCTTGTGGGGGGTTTCGTAGCCCAATGGTGTGGGAGACATTAGGCGAGCTTCATTCCAGCGACGCAGGCGCGCGTCGAAGGCGCGAGGCGGAAGAATGAGCAACTCGACTTACTGAAGCCAGGGATCTAAGGCGGGCTCTGAATCAGGTTGAATCGCGGCGGCGATGCTCGAGCGAAGATTGCTTGAGAATTCGCCGCTTGGTAACGCGTGCGGCCTATGCCATTGCTGCCCAAGGGAATTGAGCCGCGAAATGCACCGCGTTGTCCTATCGATCGGGCTGGTGTTCGTCTTGTCGAACATCGCGTCCGCTGTATTGATTGCCAGCGGTAACGGAACCGGCAACACCACGGCGCCGGCAAACGATCCAGGCTTTGCCAATGTCGTTTCGACTTGGGTTCGCACCGGCAGCGCCGTATATCTGGGAAACGGCTGGATGCTGACGGATAATCACGTTGGGGCGGGGTCGACCAACGTCAACGGCACTGTCTATAGCCTCGTTCCCGGTTCAGCGCATCAACTAATGAACCCCCCTGGCTCGACATTCATCCGCCAGTCGGATGTGCTGCTCTATCAAATCAATGGAAGACCGAATTTGCCGTCGCTGCAGATCGGCGCTGGCGTCCCTCAAGTCGGCCAGCCGGTCGTCATGATCGGCAATGGCCGCGATCGAGTTTCCGCCGAGTCTTGTTGGACCGTTCAAAACAGCGTTTGGTCTAGCGTCCCGTGGACGCAGAGCTACGCTTACGCTGGGTACGCCTGGGCCAACACGAACGAAGTGCGATGGGGCACGAATACGATCGACGCCACGGGTTTTGTGCAAGGGAGCGGAAACACCCAGAACGTCACCTTAAGCATGAGCTTCTCGTCCACCAACGCGACCCCTTATGAGGCGATCGGCACGGCCGGAGACTCCGGCGGCGGCGTGTTTTCTTACAACACCTCAACCAACGGCTGGGAGCTGACGGGTTTGATGGACTCCTATACGCAATTTTCCGGCGAACCTACGAATCTGTCGGTCTTTGGAAACCTGACGTACGCGATTCAGCTCTCTACCTATCGCAATCAGATCATG
>DASXPZ010000249.1:0-1873 GCA_036493275.1 Pirellulales bacterium | reverse complement strand
ACAAAGCCGCCTCGGGCGCGATGGCCGATCTGGCGGAAGCGATCCAGGGCCTGGTTCAGCAAATGCGCCTTGAGCAGCAGACGATCCGCGGCTGGGTCGACAGCCAGGCCGAGCAGCACCGCGAGATCAAGGAACTTCTGCAGATGAGCCGGCAGCAGGAGAGCACGGTGAACTCGATTTTATCGTCCGCCGGGCGCTCGGTCGAAGAAAAAG
This sequence comes from Pirellulales bacterium, assembly GCA_036493275.1. Taxonomy (GTDB): domain Bacteria; phylum Planctomycetota; class Planctomycetia; order Pirellulales; family JACPPG01; genus JACPPG01. The sequence continues at coordinate 1,660 of DASXPZ010000249.1, read as the reverse complement.
CCTAAACAACGAGGCTGCGTGCATTCAAGCCAGCATTGATGAGCAAAATTAGATAACGACAATGGCGCTCGCACGGATTCGCCGCGGCGAAAGCGGCATGAACTACTGGCCTGGCTTCGTCGATGCCTTGTCGACGCTCATTCTCAGCATCATTTTTTTGCTGACCATTTTCGTCGTGGTGCAGTTTTACCTGCAGCAGGAAGTGCGGGGTAAGGACACCGCCCTGCAGCACCTCAACGGGCAAATTGCTTTGCTGTCCAAATTATTGTCGATGGAAAAGGTCAGCAAAACCGACCTGGAAAATCAGCTCGGCGGCCTGCGATCCTCGCTTGCGACAGTGCAGAACGATCGCGACAAATTCAAAGGCTTGTATGAGGGCGCCGCTGCCGCGGAGGTGACGGCCGAAAGCAAAGCCAATGAGCTCTCGGGCCAGCTCCAAGGCGAGAAAGAAAACGCCAACAAGGCCCTCGGACAAATCGACTTGCTTAACCAGCAGCTCGCCGCTTTACGCGACCAGCTGACGGCATTGGCCGGTGCGCTCAACGTCTCCGAGAAAAAGAACAAAGACTCCGAGGAACGTATCAGCGAGCTTGGTCAGCGCTTGAATCTCGCGCTCGCCCAACATATTCAGGAACTCTCGTCCTACCGTTCGGATTTCTTCGGCAAGCTGCGGGAGGTTCTCGGCAACCGGTCTGACATTCGCATCGTCGGTGACCGTTTCGTCCTGCAATCGGAGATATTCTTCGACACCGGGCGGGCCGATCTGAAACCGGAAGGTCGCGCCGAACTCGACAAGGTCGCATCTGCGATCGTCGAATTGGAGGGGCAGATCCCAGGCGACATTCCCTGGATATTGCGCGTTGACGGCCATACCGATGTGCGCCCGATGATCGGCCAATTCAAATCGAATTGGGATCTCTCCGCCGGACGGGCCATCTCGGTGGTGCAGTACATGGTGGCAAAGGGGGTCAAACCATCGCGGCTCGTGGCCGCCGGCTTCGGCGAATTTCAACCGATCGAAAGCGGCACGAGCGAGGACGCCTACCGTCGCAATCGCCGCATCGAATTCAAGCTGACCGAACGGTGACTTGGAAGAAGCGCCGTTTCCGCCACCGATGCCGTAGCCGATCGAGCACGGCCCGCCCCGTCAACCAGCTGAATTTGCGGCTTTCGATGATTGCTGCGGCTCGGCTTCCGCCGTCGCCACACCACTCAATCGAGAAGCGGTATCGAGCCAAATTCGCGCGAGCTGTAGATAGGATTCGCGCACTTCGTCCGTGTATGCCTCGCCGGCCCATTTAATGCATTCTTCGGCCATGGCGCGGTACTCCGCGGCCGTTTTCATGGAAACGCCCCCATCCCCACGCCGGGGACTTTGCTGGCAAGTTGTGTCGAAGGCGTGACCGCTGTGGAAAAGGGCAGGCACGAAGCTGCAGCGTTCTAATGGCTGACTTCGGCGCGGCGGACTTTCCACTGCCAAGTTTGCGTCACGGCTAGGCCATGCTCAATCGTAATCATCTCATCGAAAAATCGGGGGCGGTAGCCGATGTTAGGTCGTGGTACCCGACTGGGGTTTGGTTTTTTGGCATTGGCTTTCGCAAGCGCGGCCGCGGCGCAGGGAAACTTGGACCAAGGCAAGACCGGCGCCCAACTTTACGCG
>DASXPZ010000248.1:0-5699 GCA_036493275.1 Pirellulales bacterium | reverse complement strand
TGGAAAGCGTGCCCGTAAGGCCGACAGCGCTTGCCGCGCCTGTTGCGGATCGAAGGCCAGACGGCCGCGAATATCGACGGTCGCCGTATGGTGGCTGCACCCGGACATCTGGAACTTCATCCCAGACCTCCTGGCGGCGAGGCGCCAAGGTACGTTAATGCGAACAACTCAGGCTTCGTTAGTATTCGCCTCTGCGCCGTCGCGGGCCGGTCGGGCGAATGCTTGCTCGGAAGAAACATCCGCAGCCCAATCGCCAATGCCAGGAACAAGAATGTGGCGACGGTCAGATAGGCCACTTTGCGTCCCTGGCGAGCAGGTCGGTAAAAGACGCCGAACATGGCCGCTCCAACCAACCAGGCGAGCAGCAGCGCGCTGGTCCAGACGACTGGGTCTGTCCAGGGAAAATGATCGATCTCGCGCCGTTGATTGACCAGGTTCAAGATCACGCCCGAGAAAAAACCGGCCAGCAGCATGATCGCCGAGACGACGATCGCGCGGGTGTTGAGCTGTTGCAGCCATTCGAGATTCGGCAGCCGCAGCCCTTGCGCGGGGAGTTGCTTGTGTTTCAAGCGCCGGGCCTGCAAGAGATACATCACGCCGGCGACGAAGCCGACGAGCACCGCCACCGTGGCGAGCATCAAAAAGACGCCGTGAATGGCGCCCCAGGTCTGCGACGCGCGGTTTTGCGGAAAGGGGGTCTGGCTGGCGAAGAATTCGGCCATCGCCACCAGCAGCAACACTAGCGGCAGGATGAACAGTCCAATCGCGGCGCCCGGATGATAGATCGTCAGGTAGAGGTACGTCGCGGCCAGCACCCAGGCGGCGACCAGGTACCAATCGAACTCGCTCGACAGCGGGGTGCTTCCGCCGGTGGCCGCTCGATGCGCGAGAAACAGCGTGTGGGCCAAGAGACCGGCGCCGACTGCGCCGAGCAACAGCGCGCCGCGAAGCCGGCTGCGAAACAGCAGCCGCGACACCTCCAGCGCGAGCGCCACCGAGTAACTGGCGGCAAAACACAAGATGCTGATTCCGGCGAGCATGGCGTGGCGTGAGTGGATCCAAAATTCAGAGCAGCCCGGCGGCGGCAATTGCCGGTCTAGCGAGGCGTAGAACGAAAAACGGCGCTCCCAGCGGACAGAAGCGGCTGTAGCCAATTATAGGCCGTTTGTTCCCCGCGCCTTGCCCGACGATACCTCGCCCCTACGACGGCGGGGCGTCGGTTTCGTCTCCCAGGCTGTATTCTTTCAGCTTTTTGTGGAGCGTGTTGCGGTTGATCCCCAACCGCGCCGCCGCCTTGATCTGCACGTTGTCGCAACTGGTCAGCACCTGCGCGATCAGCTCCCGCTCCACCCGGTTGACCACCTTAGTGTGCAGGCTGTCTTCCTGCGGACCCGCCGTGCCGAGGGCCTGCTGCACCAGTTCGTACGTCAAGGTTTCGAGGTCGGCTTCGCGCAGCCGCGTCGTTCGCGGGCGGCGCTGGCCCAGGACCGTTTCCGGCAGCAGGTCGCACGTCAACTCGTCGCCCGGCGCCATGACCACGGCCCGCTCGATGTAGTTTTGCAATTCGCGCACGTTGCCCGGCCAGTGGTATTCTTGCATCGCCTCCATCGCCTTTTGCTCGATGTGGACGACGTACCGGTCGTTGGCCTCGTTGTAGGCGTTGAGGAAGTGACCGATCAACTCCGGGATATCCTCGCGTCGCTCGCGCAAGGGCGGCAGGTGAATCGGCACGACGTTCAGCCGGTAGTACAAGTCTTCGCGAAAGCGGTCGGCTTCGACCTCGGCCAGCAGATCGCGATTGCTGGCGGCGATCACGCGCGTGTCGACCCGGATCGTTTGCGTGTCTCCCACGCGCTCGAACTCGCGCTCTTGCAGCACGCGCAACAGTTTGACTTGCAGTTTGGGCGTGGTGGAATTGATCTCGTCCAGGAAGACGGTCCCGGTGTGGGCCGCCTCGAAACGACCGGTGCGGTTATCGATCGCCCCGGTGAACGAGCCGCGCACATGGCCAAACAGCTCGCTCTCCAGCAGGCTCTCCGAAAGGGCGCCGCAATTGACGCGCACAAACGGACCGCTGCCGCGCGGGCTGATCTGATGCACCGCCTTGGCGATCACTTCTTTGCCTGTCCCGGTTTCGCCCAGCAGCAGCACCGAGGCGTTGCTCTTGGCGACCCGGCGCGTGATGGCGTAGACCTTCTCCATGGCCGGGCTCGAACCGATGATTCCACGGATCGGCGGACCGGTGGCAGGAGGTTCAACGGGTCGGTAGTTACGGCTCATCGTGTCGGCAGGCGTGGGCGTTTTGGGCGAGATTCGGGGATGGACGGCGCGGTGGCGAAGACGTTGTTGCTAAGAGCGCGTTCAGGCGAGTTAGGGTTCTGTGGTTTTGACGGGGGGTTCGCGCCCCGCAGCCACCGCCTCTCCGGCGGCGCGGGCTTCGATCGTGTCGAGAATGCTAGCGAACACTTTTTGCGTTTCGGCGTCCGCGGTCCGGCTGGCGTTGTATCGTTCGTATTGCTTCACGACTTGCTCCACGGTCAGCAGCGTGCCGCAGCGCAGCACGCTCTCGCCGAATGCATTGGCCGCCAGCCGGCGAATCTCGATCGGCGCCGCTTGGCGACTCGCCACCTCGGCCAATGCCCGCTGGCTGCGCGCCGTATCTAACCGGGCCAGGGCCGCCAGGGCAAGCTCCGTGACGCCGGGCGCGTCAAGCGAGGCCAGCACCGCCGCGTCGAGTCGACGCAGCTCATACAAAGAGCGTGGGCGATCCGCTAATCGGCCAATCCAGCGCAGCGCCTGAGCGCACTCGGCCGTTCGCTCTTCGCGCGAAACGATCGCGCGGTTAGTGGCGCGGTCGAGGAGCTTCAATTCGTATTCGAGTCCTTCGACGGAGATCGGTCGGACGACAGCCACCGACGGCGGGACGAGGCGGGCCAAACGCTCCGCCGCGGGAACTTCGTCTTCCAAGGCCTGCAGCAGCACGGGTAGCTCGGCCGAGCGAGGATCGACTCGCAGCCGCTGCAAAAACTGTCCGCTCGTCGCGCCGCCGACAGCCATGTCGACGATCGCGAACTCGAAGTCGCCGAGGAGTTGCGCCAATCGCGCCCCGGCGGCGCCATCGATCGTATATTCCGCCTCATAACCCAGCGCGCCCGCCAGGCCGGCCAGTCGGGTCGCTTCGTCGGTGTGCGACGCGACGATCAGCGCCTTGGGCGTTCCGGACGAGCGGGCGAAATAGTCGAGCGCCTCGGTCACGCGGCCGGCGCCCGGAAAGCCGCGATCGGGATCGAGCGCCATAATCGCCGCCAATGCGGCGAAACGCAGGCGGCGGTCTGGGTGCTGCAATGCCTTGACCAGCGCGCTCGGTTGGGGCGTGTTGGCGTTCAGCAGATGGGGGTCGCCCGAAGCGCCGAGGTAGCGCGCCGCTTCGGCCGCCGCTGCTGGATAGCCTTCGGCCATGGCGAATTCGAGCAGCTCGTTCAAATCGTCGACGCTCGTCGCGGCCAAGGCCTGTCGCGCTTTTTCGACGTGCAAAGCCTTGCTCTCGGTCGCATCGGCGTCGAAGACCCCTTGCGCCTGCGCAACCAGCAGCAGCCGTCGCAGTGTCTGACTGGTGGGAGGAATCCGCAGCGCGTCGCCGGCCAATCGGATCGCCGCCACGGCTTCGGCCACTTCGGGCGTGACCGTTTCGGCCGTGAGCTTGTTTTTGGCCGCGTCCCATCGCCAGAGGGTCGATTGAAGCCCGGCGGCCACCTTCGGCTCGCCATGCGGGGCGTACATCTTTTTCAACAAGGCCCGAACATGGTCTCGCAATCGCGCGGCGGCCTGTTGGCTGTTTGGAATCTCGCCGAACTGAGCCACTAACGCGCGGCGCCCCGCTTCTTTCAACTCGGCGGGAGCGTCCGGCGCAAGGGCCGCTGCGAAGAGGTAATCTCCGATCACCGGATCGCGAATTTGTCCCAAAGCCTGAACTGCCTGAACCGCGATCTCGGGCTTAGCCGTTTCCAGCAGCGCCAGGAGCGGGCCGGTTGCGTCGCTGGCGAGCGCCACTAGCGCCAAGCGAATCTCGGCCCGATTGGCTGCGCGGGCTGGGTCGGCCAGCGCCGTGGCGAGCGCCGTGGCCGCGGCGTCTCGTCCCGGTCGCAGCCCCCGGATGGCCGCGGCCAATTGCGCGTCGCTGGCCTCGGCCGTTAATTGATCGATCAGTTCCGCGATGCGGGCCGGCGCGCGGGCTGTCCGATTGACCGCCGCCAGGATCTTATCCGCCAGGGCCCCCGCCGCCGGTTTCAGTTCGGTGACGTCGGCCAGACGCAACAAAAGCGCGGCGCCGAATTCTTCGTCGAGCGCAACGAGCGCTGCGTCGTCCAATTTTTGAGCCAACAATCGGTCGATCATCGGCCGCGCGATGTCCGGATACTCGAGATCGACCAAAATCTTCGCCGCTTGCAACAGCTCGCTCGGCGTTGTCGGCTTGGTCGCCAACAGGGCCTGCACGACAGGATCCGTAGGAGGGGGCGCAGGCTGGGGAGCTTTCGCAGGGGGCTGCGCGGCAACCGGGCCAATCAACGTCAGCCCGAAAAACGCGAGCGCGATCCATCTCCAGGCCGTACAGCGGATTTCCGCGGCGAGGGTTCGGCTCGCGATCGCTCGGGCAGATGTTGAAAACTCGGAGTTCATAGGATCGCTTCGATCATGTTTTCGTAGCAAGACGAGACTTCCAGGCGGCAATCTGACGATCGACTTCGGCCGGCGCCGTCGAGCCGTAGCTCTTGAACGCCCGCACGGCGCGCTCGGCGCCCAACACGTCGAACAAGGACTTATCAAAACCATCGTGGGCCGCGGTGAATTCCTCCCACGGCAGATCAGCCAGCGACACGCGGAGCTCCATGGCGCGGCGCACAAGTCGGCCGACGATCTCGTGGGCCAGTCGCTGCGGAACGTGCTTCAGAATCAGCCATTCCATCAGCGTGGTGGCGTCGAGATAGCCGCGGTCCAAGCCGGCGGCGATCGTCTCGCGATTCAATTCCGCGCCGGCCACCAGCGGCGCCGCCACATTCAGGCAGGCCGACACGGTGTCGAACGAGTCGAAGATCGCCTCTTTGTCTTCTTGCAAGTCGCGGTTGTAGGCCAGCGGCAGCCCTTTGATCAGGACCAGGAGCCGCGTGAGATTGCCGACGACTCGGCCGGTTTTCCCGCGCACGAGCTCCAGCACGTCGGGATTGATTTTCTGCGGCATGATCGAGGAGCCGGTGCAGAAGGTCTGCGGCAGCTTGATAAACCCGAACTCGCTCGTCGACCACAGGATCCACTCCTCGGCCCAGACGCTCAGGTGCTCCGCCACCATCGTCAGGGCGAACGCAAACTCGACGACGAAGTCGCGGTCGCTCGACGCGTCCAAGCTGTTGGCGGCGATCCCCTCGAAGTCGAGCCGCGCGGCGACGTCTTGCCGATCGATCGGCAAACTGGTGCCGGCCAGCGCCGCGCTGCCCAGCGTCAGCACATTCGCGCGGCGGCGACAGTTGGATAACCGCTCGCGATCGCGCTGGAATTTTTCGACGTAAGCCAGCCAGTAATGCGCCGCCAGCACCGGTTGGGCGCGCTGCGTGTGCGTGTAGCCGGGCAGAACGCAATCGCGGTCAGCGTCCGAGCGGCCGACGAATGCTGCTTGCAGGCTGGCGAGCCCGGCGTCGATCGTATCG
>DASXPZ010000247.1:0-6845 GCA_036493275.1 Pirellulales bacterium | reverse complement strand
CAAGGGAACGTAGACGGTCGAACCCGGCAAGTATTGAAATATCATCCACGCCCTCACTCATCCGAATTTGGACCACTCGTTCGCCGAGCACCTTGCGAGCGGTGTCACGCCACCAACTCTGTGGCGGGGCATTTTGATCTGTTGGGGTTAAATCAAACGGACCTTCCAAATCGATGAATGCGCTCCCTTCCTCCTGAAGATCGTTTGCTACCTGCTTCTCATACGCCGACTTAAGACGCTCGTTGGCAATCCACGCCAGCGGAATCGCCACCAGCGCGATAAACGCTAGCAGAGTTCGTAAGCGAAAACGGAACCAGCGGCGGGGATGGATTGCCATCTTGGCATTCTAACTCGGCGAACGATCCGCGGCGCTCAGGCCAAGCACGTCTCAAACCGGGAGCGCCTCGGACGTGCTCGTCGGCTCGACCCCGATAGGGGTCGAAAATATTAGCCGGCGGTCGAGCGAAGCGATACCGCCGGAAAAAACACAGAAAACCCGTCGTCACGACCCCAACGGGGTCGCACAGAGTAGAAGTAGAAGTCGTTCCGGGAGTAGTGAATCACACGCTCTGCGATTCCTCCCTGGGTCGAATTACGACGAATGCGAGGAGATCGGTCACCGGGGGTGTTCGCTGCGCTCAAACCCCCGGCTAATGTCTCGGATCCCTGCAGGGATCGTGATTCTCACGACGCCATGCATTGTTGCAAAATCATGTCTTTGCGCCGATGATAGTACCGTTCCGGCGGCGGGCGCCACGCAGTCCGCCGCCGTAGGGCCAGCCACGTTTCTCCAATCGCCGTATCCCACAAGTGCCCAACGCCACACTGCAAGAAATCTGCGCGCTATTGGGCCAGGACCTGGCCGGCAATCCGACGCAGTACATGATCGAAAAAACCTTCGCCCACCACGGACTCGACTGGCGCTACCTGACGCTGCAAGTGGCGCCGGCCGATCTGCGCGACGCCGTTCGTGGCATGCGGGCCCTCGGCTTTCGCGGCGGCAATATCACCAAGCCGCACAAGGTGCCGGTCGTCGCGCATCTCGATCGCTTGAGCGAGGCGGCGGCCCTGATCGGCGCCGTCAATTGCATCGTGCGCGACGGCGATCAGCTAGTCGGCGAAAACACCGACGGCAAAGGCTTTTTGCAATCGCTCCGCGGCCTGATCGATCCGCGCGATAAGCGCGTGGTGCTGTTGGGCGCAGGCGGGGCGGCCCGCGCCATCGCCGTCGAACTGGCGCTGGCCGGCGCGGGGGCAATCACGGTCGTCAATCGCTCGGCGGAGCGCGGCGAGACGCTTGTCCAGCGGCTGCGCGAGAAAACGAAAACGCCGGCCACGCTGTTGCCGTGGAAGGGAGACTTTGCCATCCCGGCCGACGCCGACGTGTTGATCAACGCCACCAGCATCGGCATGAACGACGCCGAGGCCAAGATCCCGCTCGATTTCAATCACGCCTCGCGCAACCTGGTGGTGGCCGACGTAATCGCCAGTCCTCCGGTCACGCAGCTGATTCAAAAATGCCGGCAGCGCGGCCTGCGCACGCTCGACGGCGTCGGCATGATCGTCAACCAGGCCTGCATCGGCTTCAAACTCTGGACCGGCATCGAAGCCGACGCGCAAGTCATGCGCGACGCCGCGGAAGAATTCGTAGGGTCGTGAGCTTTCGTGAGCGGTTCGGCGCTAGCCGCCGGTGATTGCGGGGCAACGCCGAAACGCGAAGAACCCGCAGGCTCGCGCCATGCGGCTCACGGAGTTGCCTGCGGTTGTTGCTGCGTGATGCAATGAAACGTGCCGAGGCCCCACGATAGTTCCACCGCCCGGATGCCGCGCACTTGCCTGCCGGGGAAGAGCCGGGCGATCGTGTCGAGCGCCACCGCGTCGGCGGGCCCTTCGAAGAGCGGCACGATCACCGCGCCGCTGGCGATGTAGAAGTTCGTATAGCTGGCTGGCAGGCGGCGACCGTCGAAATAAATCGGGCGCGGCATCGGCAGCGAAACAATTTCGAGCGAACGTCCCTCTTCGTCGGTGGCGGACTGTAAGCGTTTGAAATTATCGGCGAGCGCCTGGTAGTTTTCGTCCGCCGGATCCTGCTCGACCGCCGCGACGACCGTCCGCGGAGCAACGAAGCGGGCCAGCTCGTCGATGTGCCCGTCGGTATCGTCGCCGACGATTCCCTCGCCTAGCCAGATCACATGGCGTCCGACGCCAAAATCCTTCAGGTAGCGCTCGACGTCGGCCCGCGAAAGTTGCGGATTGCGATTCGGGTTCAACAGGCATTGTTCGGTAGTCAGCACGGCGCCTTGTCCGTTGACGTCGATCGCGCCCCCTTCGAGGATCACGCCCGGCTCGAAGCGCAGAAAATCCAACTCTTGGGCCACGAGTCTGGGGACCTGGTCGTCGAGATCAAACGGCGGATACTTGCCACCCCAGGCGTTGTAGCCCCAGTCGACCAGCGCCGGTCTCGCGCCGGGCCGCCCAGTGAGGAACATCGGTCCATGATCGCGACACCAGGCATCGTTCGTTGGGATGTCGTGCAAGGTGACGCGCGGGAGATGCCCGACCATGCGGCGGGCTTCATCCATCACCGGGCCGCGCCTGGCCAAAATGTGGACCGGCTCGAACTCGACGAGCGTGCGCGTCAATTCGGCCCAGACGCCGGGAATCGTCTCGAAGGCGCCGGGCCAGCTCTCAAGATTGTGTGGCCACGAGAGCCAGGTGGCGACGCGCGGCGCCCATTCGGCCGGCATGAAGTAACCGAGCGACGCGGGAGTGGGAACAGGCGTGGGCATGCTGGGCTTGAGTCTCGTTCTAGAATCGCGATTCCAAGGCGTTCTTAGCGCCAGTGAGAACTAAACCCTTCTCTCACCGGGAGAAGGTGGCGGACAAAGTCCGCCGGATGAGGGCCGGCGCTGCGGGCACTTATAGCCAACGAGAATACACGTCCGCGCTGTTTGCCCTCACCCCGGCCCTCTCCCGGCGGGAGAGGGAGATATGAGATTATCGCATGAGCAGTTCGTTGGCCAGGAAGGTCAGCAGCTCGGCTTTGACGCGCTCTGGATTTTCCATCGGCGACATATGGCCGGCGTCCGGAATGACGACAAACTTCGCGCCGGGAATGGCCGCAGCGATCTTGTGCATCTCGTCGGGCGGACTGATTGTGTCCTGCTCGCCGACAAACACAAGCGTCCGCACATTGATCGTCTGGAGCAGGTCCGCGCAGTCAGGACGCAGGGCCATGCCGCGCAGCGCGGCCGCGGCGCCGCGAGGATTGGTCTCGAGAATCATTCGCCGCACCGCCGCGGCAACCTGTGGACGATCGGCGGGCGTGCGCGGGTGGATCAGTTTCGGCAGCATCGCCTCGGCCAACTGTTCCATGCCTTCAGCCGTCGCCTTGTCGGCCAGGACTTTGCGCGCGGCGGCGGCTTCGGGCGTGTCGGCGGCGCTCCGCGTGTCGCACAAAATGAGCGAACGGACCCGCTCACGATACTTCCGCCAAAAGGCGAGCGAAACGTAACCTCCCATCGAAAGTCCGCACAGGCAGACCGGCTGCTTGATGCCCATCGTGTCGAGCAACGCGGCCAGGTCGTCGGCCATTTGCTCCATGCCGACCGTTCCCTCAGTGATCGTGCTGCGGCCGAAGCCGCGCAGGTCGGGCGCGATCAGCCGGTTGTTCATCGATAGCGCATCAAGCTGCGCCTGCCACATGGTGTGATCGAGCGGAAAACCGTGAATCAACACCACGGTCGGCCCGGCGCCACGATCGACCACATTGAACACGGCGCCCGCGGCGCTGACTTGTCGCATGCGATGACCTTTCAGGCCGGACGATTACTTCGATTTCTCGTTGACCTTGGCCAGCGCTTCTTTGAACAGCGCGAGTTGCTTGTTCATCAACCCAGAATGAGGATCGAGTTCCACGGCCCGCGATTGTCGCTTGACCGCGTTCTCGTAATCTCCCAAGGCATAATAGCAGCGGCCCAGCGTGTCGAGAAAACCGGCTTCGACGCCGCGCGGGTCGCCTTCGCTCAGTTCGAGCGATTTCAGGCTTGCGTCGAGGGCCGCCTTCTTATCTCCCTCGGTATTGGCCACCAGCCAGGCGAACTGGTTGTACGCGCGGGGATCTTCCGGGCTGTTTTGCATCTGCCCGCGGAAGACGTCGGCCGCTTTTTGAATATGCTCTCGGACCTTGGCCTTCAGATCGGCGTCGAGGTTCGGAAAGCGATATAGCGCGATCAGCACGTCGGCGTCGCTGGGGTCGGCCGCGAGCGCCGCCTTCAACTCGGTCAGTTGGGCCGGGCGATCTCCTTTGGCGTCATAATGGCACGAACGAAAGAAGTGGGCCCTGGCCTGTTGCGCGCCGGGACCGCTTTCGTCCGGTTCGTCGTCGACCCCCTTGGGCGCCGCAGGGGGGCCCATCGCCTTGACCACTTCGTCGCGCAGTTCGGCGGCGGCCAGATCGTCCCCTTGATCGTGCAATTGCTCGCTGAGGACTCTTTGGGCGAGAGTCTTATGCTCGGGCCGGCCCGACTCGATCACCTGACGCAGTTCCTGCTGAGCCCATTTGATCATGCCGTGGCGGCGGAGATCTTCGGCCATGTAGAAGCGGTCTTCCGGGCGGCGCGCGTCGATTTTCAGGGCTTTCTCGGCAGTCTGGTTGGCCAGATCCTGTTTGCCTTGCTCTTGCTGCGCTCGGGCAACGGTATACAACAGCCCCGGTTCGCGCCCGATGCGGTCTCCGAAGCGTTCGGCCACGGTGTCGATCACCGTCCAGGCTTGCTCGCGGACCAGCCAATCGAGCAGTTCAGAAAGCGCCTCGCTCGTCCCTTCCTCAAGGTTGACGATCCGCATCATGGCAGCGACCGTTTCGTCGCGGCGATCGAGCTTTTTCCAGAGGGCGACCTGCTGCCGCCAGAGGGCGCGGACCAGATCGAGCTGCGTTTCCTGCGGCTGCTGGCCGAGCGATTGTTCTTCGGCGGCGGCCAACGTGCCCCATCGCTCGGCGCCGGCGGCGGCGTCTTTGTGGCTGAGCAGGTAGGCCCGCAGCCACTCCGCGCCGGCGCGCGGACTGCGGCCGAGATTTTCGACAATCACCCGTTCGCGTCCGCTCCACTCCGATTCTTCGGTCAGCTTCTTTTCGACAATGGCCATCGCGGCGAGCTTCGAGAGGACCAGCTTCCGATCGAATCGCACCAGCCGGCAGAGAACAGCCAGCCCGCGATCGTCGGGGAGCTTGCTCAGTTCTCCGAGCAGCGCCAACCGGGCGGCGTCATCTTTGAGGCCGTAGTTTTGCAGCAGCTTTTTGACTTCCGGCGGGTCGCTATCGACGGTCCATTCGATCTGCAACTGCCCGACCAGAAATTTGGCGCGCGAGGCGATCTCGATATCGTCGTTGTCTTGCGCCGCTTCGAGCGTGTCGAATGCTTCGAAGCCGATCTTGGCCAGATCCGTCTGGGCCCGCTCGCGAATGAAGTAGTCGTCGTTTCCGAGCTGGCCGATGAGCTGGTCGATCCGCGAGGCGAGGTCTTCGTGCTTCGCTTCGCCGCTTTTGGTTTCTTTGGCCTCAGCGGCTTTTGGCTCGACGACTTTTGCGTCGGGAGTTTTTGGCGGCTCCGCCTGGGGCTCGTCGGCGATGGCGATCACGGCGTAGAACGCCAACCAGGCCCACGCGCAGCAATACGCCGCACAGCGAAAGTGCGCGGAGCAACGCGTCGGCGCCGCAGGCAGGGCAACACTCCGCGTCAATTCTCGGTTCCACATCGACAAATTCCTCGCGTCCAACGCCCTGGCCGTAGGGCGCCCGTATTCAAGGATAGCTGAGAGGCCGGGCCTCGGGCAATTTCGGGACGGGCGGAGGCGTGGTGGGCGAACAAGAGCAGGGCGAGCGACTTCTGCGTCGTTTTGACCGGAAAAACCCTCTTCGGCCGCTCCGGCGGGTCGAACTATTCGCTGGGCTTCTTTTCTTCGCCCGGCGGAGACTCTTGGGGAGGCGTTGCGCTGTCGCCCGGCAAGACGGCGTCCGTGGCCGGCGCAGCGGTCTCGGCAGGGGCAGCCGCCAGGAGCCGTTCGATGGCGTCATCAATCATCTGCGGACGGAACGTTTTGACCGGGTCGCCCGGCGAGATTCGCTCCGCCAGCTTTCCTTCGCGATCGTAAATCCAATAACAGGGGACCCCGCCGTTGTCGAGGTCGAATTCATTGATCGCGTTCCCACCGTATTCCGTGATCAAGTTTTCGATGTCGGCGCGTTTTTCGCTTAAAAACTTGCGGACGATCTCGATATCCTCTGGCTTGTTAACGCTGACGGAAATGACTTCGAGCCCTTTCCCCTTGAAGCGCTGCGCGAGACCGAGCGTGTGCGGAAACTGCGCGACGCAAGGCGGGCACCAGGTGGCCCAGAAGTCGACCAGCACCACCTTGCCTTTGTGCTTGGCGACGGCTTGCTCGAAGCCTTCCTTCGAGACCATCTGCAAGTCGATCGGGAACGGCGCGGGCGTTTCAACCTTCTTGTCCGTCGGCGGTCCTAGCTTGTCGACGCCGCTACAGCCTGAGAGAGCCACGCTTACCGCGGCAAGCAGCAAGCCGAAGCGGGCGAGGGGCTGGAGATCCGGCATGGAAGATGTGTTCATCGCAGGTTCCGCATCCGTTCGCTGAGATTCATCGAAACAATCCGATCCGAAGCGCAAAAGTCCGCCGCCGGGCAAAGCTGCGCCGGCGGCGGACTTGTTTCTGCGCCGCGCGGAGCGTCATTTATCGTACGTGATCAGGCAGCCCATGGCCTTCATCTCGGTAACTTCGGGCGCCTTGCCGGCCAGCGCCGCTTCGATCGCGTCGCGAAGGTAGGCCTT
>DASXPZ010000246.1:0-6587 GCA_036493275.1 Pirellulales bacterium | reverse complement strand
AATGAAACAGTTCCTGCTCCTGTTGGGCTTGCTCGTATTGATCGCCGTGGGGATTGTGGCGTACACCGGCATGGGACGCCGAGTCTGGTTCGGACCAGGCACGAATGTGGTACAGACGAGCGACGGAGTGATGTTCGTCATCGAACATCACGACCAGCGGATCGTCGTCGCCCTGCCCAAGGAGTTGGAGAACACTCTATCGCGCACCACGGCCAACTCCGCCGCTAAAACGCTGGACGCGGATATCGATTTTTACGCCTCTGGGGGGCAACCGAGGGTGAACATTCAGTTTCATTCCAATGCTCCTTATTCCATCGTGATCGACGATCAGTCGTTCGGCTTGACGCAGGGACGCGTGTTTTTCGTCAAACTCGACCCAAATGCAACGGGAGGATTCGAGGTGACTCAGGCGCCGTTCGATCCGCTGGAGCCGACGCTCGAATATTTGACCGAGTTGAAGAAAGAGAGGGAGCGTTGACGAGTCGGAGCCTTTGTCGATTCCAACGCGGAACTGAGCCGTAAGATCCCACTGAAGTTTGCAGGACTTTTATGCGTGCAGTCATTCTTGTCTTTGCCGCGTTGGCCGTAGTGGCGATCGCCATCATTTCTTTCACGAACCCCAATCGAACGCGCGTCCGGGCCCAGCCGACTATGGCCATCGTTCAGGGCGCCTCCGCCCTCGCCTACGAGGTAAAGGACGCCGATTACTGCCTATTAGTCAGTGCCTCGGCGGATTGGAACGGGCAGATGCCGCAAGCAATCAACTCGAACCGCTATTATTACTCGACGGCGACGCTCACCAATAAAAACATTGCCCTATCGGTCATGGTTCAACGCCACTCGACGAACCCAGGGGTGGTGATTATCGACGGCAAAAACTACCGCCTGGCGGATGGGTCGGTATTTCGTGTTCGCGCCAAAGCGCCTCTCAAGCCCTCGGATGGAGCGCCGACGGACAATTCAAACAGCCCAACAGGCGTCTCCCTGCCCCTGCCGACGAAGGAAGTAGTCCAACTCCCCTTCGCGCCGCTCGAAGTTACGCCCGCGTACGTGGACGAACTAAACGAGTACTTTTTGAAGCGAGGGTTGTGATGGCTATCCGGCTTATCAGCCCTGTTTTTTTGGGTCTTCAGCGGAATTTGTGGGTAGCTGTTGTGTAGTTATTGAAGAGCATGGAGCGGCGTTTCGCCGCGTTTGTCTTTGGCGTTCACGCAGACCAGCGGGGGCTCATTGCCGCCCCTCTGGACTCCCTGGCTAGCCTCTTCACTGTGGTTCCGGCGTGCGGCCTGACGCGTGAGCTGATGCCCCATGCAGCGAACGACGCCCGTAAACATTACGCCCCTTTCAGTCGCTTGATCTCTTTCGAATTCAATTGCCGCCGGCGAGCTGCGTAGACTCTGGCGCCGTACGTCTGGATCGCTTTCCACGCTGTGAGGTAGCTGACCGGGATTCGCAGGAAGAGGTCTCGCTTGCCGAAAGAGTCGGAAGTGATGGGCCGCAGCGACAATTCGTACCAGATTCCGTCGATCCGCCGATATTCTCGCATGGCGTCGATCGGCAGACGATCGACCGGCGGAGCAGGCGCTGGCGCCGGGCGGCGGAGCTTGATCTTGCGCAGCAGCCCGGTTCTTGGGCAAACGTAAAACTCCATCCAATGCGATGGCGCCAGCGGCCGGCCGAGCCGATAGCCCACGCCGTGGCAGATGACGCCGTCGATCTCGATGGCGCCGATCTCGACGATGTCGGGAATATGATCGCGCACGTGGCTTTGCACGACCGAGTCTTGCCGGAGATGCACACAGACTTCGGCAAAGACCAGATTCCACGGCCGGCCCACCTGCTTGCGAAAGTAGCGTCGCAGCGGGCCGAGATGCTCGTTGAAGTGTTTGGTGCCCCCTTTGTGCTCCTTGATCCGTTCGCGCTTCGGCCAATCTTCCGGGGGAAGTTGCCGCCACTGTTTGAAATAGCCCTTGCGACACTTTTGCCGAGGACCGTGGCGCGGCCGCTCAACGATCACTTTGGCCATGTCGGGGCGCATAGGAGGCTACAGGCTTGAGGCTGTTGGCTTGAGGGACACAAGAGGCAGGAGGCATAAACCCTGTGTCTGGTTCGCGCTGGCAGTTGAAGTCTGTCGCGAGTTGGCGCTTCTTGATGCTCTCGGTTTTTCTGGCTCGGTTTGTCCCGCAGTGCGGTGAAGTTGCAGAACGGGTAAAATGAGGGCAAGTAAGCCTTTCGCAATAGGGCAGCACACATGAAACCTTTCGTTCAAGTTTGCGCGATCGCGGCCATCGGAATGCTCCTGGCGCCAGCGTTTCAATCAGCGGCGCCGGCTCAAATACGGGGCAGGGCGCAAACGCGCCGGGCGCAAACGCAGCCGGCTTTGAAAACGGCGTCACAACCGGCAAAGCCAAACGCCGTCGAGAAGCTCGACCGGCAGGCCGATCTGCTTCGTCCGCTGCATAAAAAGCTCGACGCGCCGAAGCCGGGCGAGTGGCTGGCCGAGCATCCTGAAAAAGGGCAGACGTTCGTCGAGTATCAAAAGGTCCGGCCGGCCGGGCTTGGCGTGGCGAACCGGACCATCTACCTGGCGGCCCTTGGTCCCAACTCCGAGGAACAAGACCAGGTGATGCGCGACGTCGGTGAGTTTCTTGCGATCTTCTACGGCATGAAGGTCGAGTGGATCGAGCGGCTGCCGGAGAGCGTCGTTCCGGCCACGGCTCGCCGCGATCATCCGCGCTCGGGCGCCTTGCAGTTCGATTCGATCTACATCGTGCAGAAACTGTTGCCGCCGCGAGTTCCCAGGGGCGCAGCCGCGCTCGTTGTGCTCACGGCGACTGATCTTTGGCCCGGCAACGATTGGAACTTTGTTTTCGGCCAAGGCTCGCTCGGCTCGCCGACCGGCGTTGTCTCGCTCGCTCGCCTGGCGGGTGACGTCGAAGGGGACAACCTGTTGTTGCTCCGCGCGATCAAGATCGCCACCCACGAAACGGGCCACTTGTTCGGTATCCCGCATTGCACGGCCTACGAGTGCTGCATGAACGGCTGCAACAGCCTTGCCGAGACCGACCGCCATCCGTTGCCCTTCTGCCCAGAATGCGAAGCCAAGATCTGGCTGGTGAGCGGCGCCGACCCGGTAAAGCGGTACTCGGATCTTGCCACATTCGCGAGGCGGCATGGATTTGAAGAGGCCGAGAAGCAGTGGACGAAATCCGCGGAGGTTCTGACGCCTGTGAAGTAGTGAACGATCCCGTGAGTTGCGTTGTTTACCGCGCTACAATGAAGCCATCGAAGCCAATCTGCCAAGAACACTCGGAATGAATCGCATCGAGCCCTATTCGCTGGGGTTAGGTAACGCCGGCGATTGCCGAGACGCGACCAAGGCGCTGAATGCCGGCATTCGGGCCGTAATGCAACTTGCCATCGACGAACCACTGGCGCATTTCCCGCGCGAAACGATTGTCATCCGGATTCCGCTGTACGACGGATCAGGCAATTCGGCCGATGACCTGCGTTTGGCTGTTACTACGTTGGAGCATTTACTGAGAACGAACGTTCCCACGCTGGTTTGCTGCAGTGCGGGGATGAGTCGCACGCCGGCCATCGCGGCGTTTGCCCTTGCGAGGATCGAAGCTCGCACTCCGCAAGACTCGCTGGAACGCCTGAGAGTTCACGTCGCCACAGACGTTTCTGCCACGCTTTGGCAGGAGCTACTTGCGTGCTTCGGCTCGTAGCTCGGGCGAGCCGAACTAAGTCATGGAGAAAGGCGCCATTCGTCAAGCGCAACAGATCAAACGTCCCCTCGTCAGGCAGTCCTCATGCAACTTGTCATCCGTAAATCGCCTTGGCGACTTGTGGACCTGTGTAAACGCGAAAAGGCGGGCCCTGCCGCGCAGGACCCGCCATGATTCGCGGTATGATTGCTCAGACGCGGACTACGCGCGCACTTTCCGACGACGCGCCAAGCGGCTTCCCGCCAAGACCAGTCCGCCCACCGCGACGAGCGTCACGGTCGAGGGCTCAGGAACCTGGAAGGCCGTATAAGCGCCCGGATTGCCGACGTCGCCATTGGTGCTCGCAAACGAGCCATAGCTATCGCCGACCGCGGAGAGGACCGCGTGCTGTGGGGTGTTCTGTCCCAGATTGGCTAGCGGGATGTTGCCGCCAAATCCCGACGTGCGCGGGCCGCCGTTGGTCCCCTGATCGTTGAACGTCAGGCGATCGACCAGCACACCGTGGTTGTCGTAAAGATTGATCTCGTCGCTACGACCGAGATTGTCGTTGCTATACGGGCCAATGATCTTTACCGAATTCGACAGATGCCACGCGGCAGCAAACGCCGCCGGGGTCGACTCCGTCAATATCACGCTCTGGCCGGGCTGAACGATTCCAAAAGTCGACCCGAAGGCGTGCTTGCCGGCGGTGCGGTTGTTGTCGTCCTCCGACCAGTTGGTCATGTCGATCGGCGCCTTCGTTACATTCGTGAATTCGACGTATTCGCCGCCGGTGCTGCTGGAGTTGTACATCCACTCGGTGATTGCCATCGAGGCGGCAGAAGCGCGACCAGCGCTTGCCAATATGGCGGCCAGACCGATTGCACTCAGAAAGAAATTGCACAGTCTTACATTCATTAGCTCGCTCCTTTGAGGGAAATCTGAACACAACGCTCACAAAAACAACATCGCGACCTAGCTGTCGGGGGAAGAATGCCATCGTGGCATTCTTCTCCCCTCGCCAAGTTCGCAGCCAAGCTGCTCACGGCTCGCAAAATAACGACTTACGTCGCAATTTTGAGATCGCATCCCGCGATCCAAGCAGTCCGAGGAATTCTTCCCCGACCTGCTTGCCAACGAAACCGCAACTGCCGAAACCCCAGCACGGGCTCAGCAGGCGCGGCCTTGGCGGTCGCTGTTGGGGGAGGAAGATATCGCGCGCAGATTCAGACAAGATTAGGGCCGGATAAGGAATCCGCGAATTGCGCGAAGATTCTTGGGAGCTGGTGAGAGCGCCGGCGCGGAGCGGAGAATTCGTCTTTAGTGTCTGCGAATTTGCGAGTTGCGCGCTCGCAAGCTTCTTAGAGCTGGAGAAGTTGGCGAGCTTACACTGCCGCGACCAAATGGTAGAAAGCGCCACGCGGCCCTGCGGAGCGCAATATTGAGAGGAATCGGACGCGGCCTGGCGTTTAGATCTGAGAGGAGGATCGGCCAGCTCGCTCGAAGCCCTGCCCTGCGCGATCATGTGCAGAGCGAGCAGGCGCAGAATGGGCCGGCGCAGGACGCCTCCTTGTGGCGCGGGCTCGAAGAGGCAGAGCGCCGCCGTCTCGCAAATACGCCCAAATGGCGATCGCAGCGCTCGACACGATCACGATTTCGATGAACAAGGCGATGGCCGATTGAAAGCCCAGCGGCCCGCGCGCCTTGAGCAGATCGACGCCGAGCCATCGCAAAATCAGCACGTCGGCCAGCAGGGCCGCAACCGCCGACGAACCGAAGTACAAGAAATGACGGATGAATGAACGACGACGTTTATTTCGCTTTGGCGCCGGAAGCAAATCGATCGCTGCTTGCGCAGGAGCGAGCGACTCAACGTCTGTCGCCAGCTTGAAGTGGGGCGCCGGTTGATTGTCCACGGCTTCCTCCGCTTCGGTTTCTGCCGCTGCTTCCAAGCTCTCTTCCAGCAGAGACGCCAATCCCTCGTAGTGCTCGTCGATCTCCTGCGACGAAAAGCGACTAGCCAACGAGCAATCGGCGTCGAGATCGACGCGCGCCCGGCCTCCGCCATGCTTGACGGCGCGTTTGCGGCGCGCTTTATCAACCAGAATCCGGCGCATCACTTCGGCGGCCGCGTTAAAAAAGTGGCTGCGTCCCTGCCACGACTGGGGATTTTCCCCACCGGCCAGCTTGAGGTACACCTCGTGCACCAGGGCGGTCGCGTCGAGCGTTTGGCCCGGCTTCTCCTGCATAAGCCGCCGCGCAGCCAGGCGCCGCTACTCGGCGTAAACCAACGGCAGCAGTTGCTCGCCGGCCACCGCGTCTCCGGCTTCGATCTGCTGAAGCAAGTGGGTGACGGCGGTCATGTCTGTCTCGAAGAAGGGAATCGCGGATAGGGTCGATCGCTATATTACAATGGGGGGTTCACCGTAGCGACTTACGTCGTTTTTTGGGATCGCGGCCCGCAGAGCCCAGTGAGTGCTCCGCTAACCTGCTGAGGGGCTATCCGACTGGGGGATCAAGCCATCGTGGCATTCTTCTCCCTCGCCCGTGTTCGCAGCCAAGCTGCTCACGGCCCGCACAATAACGACCTATTAATAAGCCGCTATTCTGAGATCGCGCATGGCGATCAACACAGTTCGAGGAAGACTTCCCCGGACTACTATGCGAGAATTTCGTTCGCTTTCCCTCACCGCGGCCGATAAATTTTAGTGAGGAGTCGTGGGGCAAGAGATTGCCCCGTGAGAGATCGCGCCAGAAGCGGCGAAGAGATTGAGCGTCTAAGTCGTAAATAGCGCAATGGCGCGCCGCGCGCGTTAGACTATGACGCGAGTGGCTGCGACCTGCCTGATGGTCTCTCACACAGAATCATTCCGCATG
>DASXPZ010000245.1:0-2780 GCA_036493275.1 Pirellulales bacterium | reverse complement strand
CCAGCCGATCAAGATCACCAAGGGAATCACGCTCGAATCGGGCAACTCGAACCTTGAGATCGCCTACTTGCTCGAAGGTCTGCCGCTGGGCCAGCAATTTCATTTTTCGGTCGAGTTCAATTTCGCCGGCCTCCCGGCCGCTTGCGACGACCGCTATTTCTACGATGGCGACCGGCGCCGCCTGGGGCACCTGGGAGCGCATCTCGATCTTCGCGACGCCACGGCGATCGGCCTGGTCGACGAATACCTGGGAATCGACGTCGGATTGAAATCGTCTCGCGCCTGCGGCGTGTGGACCTACCCGGTCGAAACCGTCAGTCAGTCCGAAGGGGGCTTCGAACTGGTCCATCAGTCGGTCGTCGTGCAGCCCCACTGGCTAGTCGAGGCCGACTCGGCAGGGCGCTGGATCGTGACGATGGAACTATCGATCGATACCAGCCTGGCCGAACGCCGACGACGGCAACCGGCGCTAGCGGCAGTGCGGTAAAAATGTGTGCGGGGGGGCGACCAGCGAGCGCTTGGCTTCCTTCTCCCACCGGGAGAAGGTGGCTCCGCAGGAGCCGGATGAGGGAGCGCCACGCTTACGTCACACTAGTTTGAAAACCCCAATCGCGCATCAGCCCTCACCCCGGCCCTCTACCGAAGGGAGAGGGAGCACAGCTTCAGGGCTTTTTTCGCCGCGCGCCAGCGACAGCCAGTCGAGGTGCGGCGCTTCGCCGCCACGCTCGAGCACACCGATCACCGGCGCAATCGTGCGAGAACGGAGCTCTGCCAGGTTCGACGCGGAGCTGGCGTCAGGCTCGCGGGCCTGGTTGAGGATCACCCCCGCCACGGCCATCGGCCGGCGGAATTTATCGGCGGCCAATAGGGTCGCCAGCGCGCGGTGGATCACGCCGATCGAATTGTCTGCCACGACCAATAGCGGCAAGTCGAAATCGAGCGCCAGGTCGATCACGTATTCGTCTGGCCCCAGCGGCGATAGCAGTCCTCCGGCGCCCTCGACGATCAACACGTCCGACTCCTCGCGCCAACGGTCGAGGCCGGTTCGCAGCAATTGCTGGTCGAGGCTTCTTCCCTCGGCTTGCGCCGCCAGGTGGGGCGCAAGCGGCGCGGAGAAGCGCTGCGGGCAGACGTCTTTCAAACTGCCCGGCCGGCCGGCGGCTTCCCACAACCGCAGGGCGTCATCGCTCACCAGTTCGCCATCGATCACTCGGCAACCACTCGCGGCCGGCTTATAGACTCCCACGCGCAATCCCGTCGCGCGTAGCCGGCGTACAATGCTGGCGGCGACGTGCGTTTTGCCGACGTCGGTGTCGGTTCCGGTGATGAACAGGCCGGGCGGGCGTTGGCGATTCATGCCGCTTAAGGTAACATCGCGAGACTATGAGTCCTACCCATCCAACTCGTGCGCCCTCTCCCGCGCCGCGTCCCTCGAAGGTCACGATCGCGCTGGTGCAGATGAGCTGCGAGGAATCGCAGGCAGCCAACGTCGCCAAGGCCGAATCGCGGATCGCCGAGGCGGCCAGCGCCGGCGCGAATATCGTTTGCCTGCAAGAGCTGTTCGCCGGGCTCTATCCTTGCCAGAGCGAAGATCACGCCCGCTTCGGCGACGCCGAGCCGATCCCTGGACCGATCAGCGAACGCATCGCCGCCGAGGCCGCCCGTCACAAGGTGGCGGTGGTCGGCTCGTTTTTCGAGCGCCGCGCTCCGGGGCTGTATCACAACACGGCGGTGATCTACGACGCCGACGGCCGCGCGGCCGGCATGTATCGCAAGATGCACATCCCGGACGATCCCCTCTACTACGAAAAGTTTTATTTCACTCCGGGCGATCTGGGCTTCAACAGCTTCGCCACGCAGTACGGCCAGATCGGCGCCTGCGTCTGCTGGGATCAGTGGTATCCCGAAGCGGCGCGGCTCACGGCTTTGACGGGCGCCGAAATCATTTTTTATCCCACCGCCATCGGCTGGCATCCTCGCGAAAAAGCGGAGTATGGCGCGAGTCAGCATTCGGCCTGGGAAACGATGATGCGCAGCCACGCCATCGCCAACGGCGTCTTTGTGGCGGCCGCCAACCGAACGGGGGTCGAAGGTGGACTGGAGTTCTGGGGCGCTTCGTTCGTCTGCGACCCGAACGGCAATGTCCTGGCCCGCGCGAGCCACAACGTGGAAGAGACGCTGATCGTGGAGTGCAATCTCGACAAAGTCGACGTGGTGCGCACGCACTGGCCCTTCTTTCGCGACCGCCGCATCGACGCCTACGGCGCGATCACCAGCCGCTATCTGGACGGCAATCGCTAGCAGCTTGTGAGCGGCAAGGCGCTAGCCGCCGGTGATTGCGCGATAAAACGCCGAAACACAATCCACCCGAGCCTAACGCCTTCGGCTCACAGAAAAAGAACGCCGAAAGCGGCTAGAACGCTCGTCACTCGCCGCGGGGGAATCCCTTGGGGATTTCATACAGCGATTGGCACTTTACGATCGCGTAATCGTCCGGAAAGGTATGAAAGGCCTGAACGAGCAGGCTGCGATTGCGCGTCTCGACATTGATGTAGCTGAGCGCGCCCAGCGCCATGCGGCCGCTGGAGTTGAAATGGTGGAGCATCCCCTGGCGCTCGCCGTCGAGCTTCAGCTCTTGCTGAAACGTCCAGAAGACTTCAGGATCGACCGGCTCCAACTGAAAGTTGACCTGGTAAGAGGCGCCGCCGCGACATTCGACTCGGTCGCTGCGCTCGCCCTTCAGCCGATGTGAAACCAGCCGGCGCTTTTGCGGCAGCGGA
>DASXPZ010000244.1:0-3960 GCA_036493275.1 Pirellulales bacterium | reverse complement strand
TCTTCAGTCCTTCACCTGTTCTCCTGCTCCACTTCTCTCCTGCTCTATTTTTTCGGCCTCCGGCCGAAAAAATCGGGGCGACAAGATTTGAACTTGCGACCTCTGCGTCCCGAACGCAGCGCTCTAGCCAGGCTGAGCTACGCCCCGTGCATATTAAGTGCTTTTCGTGAAACGACTTGCGTGAATTGGTCTTTGCAAAACTACTTCCGGTTTGCAACCTTATCATCTTTTTCCGCAAACCGCCTGGTCAGCAATCGGTCAGGCCGAGAGCCAAGGAGACGAGAATATCAAGAATTTGGGGGGAGGGCAACGGAGGGCCTCGCTGCTCGGGTTCTGGGAGCGCTTGGAGGCTGTGAATTGAAAAGGCTTCGACGCGCTGCTCCGGCCTCACAGAGGCCGGCTACAGAAGCGCCACAGACTCTATTTCTCGACGCGGTTGTGCGTCACGTGCACAGCCACGTGCAGTTTGCCTTTGCGGCGGACTTCGAACTCGCGCCCTTGGCGGCCTTTTGTTTCCACGCGATTTACCGGGCCGTCGAGCTCGATCACGGCCAGGCGGCAGGTGTCGAGTTCGATCAGAAATTTTCCTTGGATCGGCGACGTGGCCGGCGGTGGCGTCTTGGCCTCGGCGCCGTCGGTCGACGACGTGGCCGACGTCCGGACGATGTTCGACTTTTGACCCAGCCCCTCCGGCACGGTGTGAAACAGCGCGCACTGGCGGCCATCGATGCGCTGCGTTCCCATCAGCATCACTTCGAGCGGGGCGTCGGTCAGCGAATCGTCCCAGCCGGAGAGCATTTGCCGGCAATACTCTTGCGGCAGGCTGATCCGCTCGCCGATCGCCACCGTCTTGCCGTTGAGCAACTCGCCGATTGGGTTCGGTCGGCCCAGGCCTTCGGCGGCGCGGGTGACGATTTTGAATTCTTCTTCCGGCGGCGCCGCGCCCTGCTCGTCGGCGATCACCAACTGTTCTCCTTCGCGCGTGGCGACATACGTCTTGCCGGCCACCGGGCGCTCGGCGCCGTGGACCGCTCCGCTGCGATCGGTGGTCACCTGGTCCGAGGCTTCGTACTTGATCCGCGCGCGGGCCGTTTGCCCTTTTTCCGTGGGCAAGCGTTCCGCGGTGATTCGCTCGTTCCGTTCGGCCTTTTGCGCCGCCACGTTGATGACTTCATGCCCCTGGGCGACTGTCGTTTTCAGATCGAGACCGAATTCCGAGGTCTCGCTGGCCTGATCGCCGACGTCGAGCGGCTTGTAAGTGAAGCGAAGCGTCTCAGCGGCCCCGGCCAAGCCCGCTGCGCAGGCCAGGTAGAAACCGAGCAGCCCGGCATAGCCGATAATCAAGACCGCCGATCGCGCGATGGACAGGGATTGAGATCGACTCATGGGAGAGTGCTCCGTGCAAAAACGAAAAGATATTCCAGCGCAAAGATTCACCGCGCCGCTGTGGGGGCGACGCCAGTGCTCGCGGGGAGGGATTGGCAAGAAAAGAGGGCAGATGTTGCCGATTTGAGCCGATTTAGTCAAGCCCAATCAGCGCGATAGCAGGCGAGTGCTAGCCCTTTTCACTGACCCGACGCGCTAGCGAGGGCGATGCGGTAGAAGACCCTCGCTGGCGCTTCGGGTTAGTGTGGCAGAATCGGCTTGCGCTATCGCACGTCGGGCTTGCGCGGCTCGTCGCCTGGGCGCAGGCCGAACAGGAAGTGCATCAAGTCGCGCGTCCCCAGCGTGCGAGGGCTGGCGAACAACTCGCCGGCGTTGTACCCCGCGGCCTGGCCTTGTTGCAGCGCGAAGGCCCGCAAGCGGTCGAGGACGTGCCCCTTGGACGGCGGAAACTGTGTCTGATAGCAGCGGACCGCTTCGACCTTGGCGTCGATCGTGTCGCTGATGTCGACGACCAAATGCCCTCCGGCCGGCGGCAGCCCCAGCGCGCCGAACGCCAGCGTGTAATACAACTGCGCCGAGATCGTATGGACCGGCAGCCCCTCGAAGTATTGATCCCACTTCGTGAGCCGCGCGTAGAAGATCGCGGCGTCGGTGATTTGCATCGCCTGCCAATGGTCGGGCGAGGCCAGCGGCGTCTTCTCACCAAAGCCGATCACCAGCTTCGGCCGATACTTGCGAAACTCGATCCCCAGCGCCACCCGCGCCTCGAACGTGTCGAACAGCCGGCGGTTGGGCAGGTTCAATTGAATCCGCTTGTGAACGCCGAGCGCTTCGGCGGCGCGCTCGGCCTCGGCTAGGCGAACTTCGGGGCCGGGCGAAAGCGGGGTCGGCTCGCCGTCCGTGAGATCGATGATCCCCACGCGATAGCCTTGCCGGACCAGCTTGGCCAGCGTGCCACCGCAGGCGATTTCGACGTCGTCCGGATGGGCGCCGACCGCGATCACGTCAAGTGGCTCGTATGCTTCAGCCATCGAATGTGTTGCCTGCGCGAGCGAAACAGTGTGTTGAAGAAAAATGAATCGATCGAGGAGCGTTTGGTTCCGAATTATCAGCCTGAATGATCACTCTGGTTTCATGATCGCCAGCAAAAACGTCGGATTCAGGGCGTCGAACCGGACCCGTTCGAGTTGGTACGTGCCGCGGGCGATATTGATCATCCAGACGCGCACGTCATCGGAAATTTTCCGCAAGACTTCGTGAACGTCGGCAAAGTTTTCGATGCTGCCGGTGTTGACGACCAGCCGGCCGCCGGCGCGCAACCGCTCGCACGCCATGCCCACCAGGTGGCTCACTTCCCGCCCGCTGCCGCCGACGAACACTGCGTCCGGGTCAGGCAGATCGGCCCAGGCCTCGGGCGCCCGGCCATGCACGGCCACCAGGTTGCGGACGCCAAACCGCGCGGCGTTGTCGAGAATCAAACCGTGATCGGCCTGGTCCATTTCGATGGCGAACGTCTTTCCGCCCGACGCGATTTGCGCCGCTTCGATCGCCACCGAGCCGCTGCCGGCGCCGATGTCCCACACGGTGCTCATCGTCCGCAGGTCCAACTGCGCCAGCGTGATCGCGCGGACTTCGCTGTTGGTGAGCAGGCCATGCTTCGGCTTGGATTGCAAAAAGGCTTCGTCCGGATTGCCGAACAGCCGCAGGCCGATTTCGTCTGGCGGACGATCCGGCGCTCCGGGCTTGCGGACCAGGATCATCACATTGAGCGGCGAAAATTCCTGCGCGGCCAGCTCCTTCAGGCTTCCCTGCGTGACCCGCTCGTCGGGCGAACCGAGATTTTCGCAGACGTAGCCCCAGAAGTAATCGATCTTGCGATCCAAGAGCCCCTGGGCGACCTGCGCCGGCGGCGATTCTTCGGTGGTGAAGAGTCCGACTTTCTCGGCGACGCGAATTTGCTCCAGCACCTGGTCGAGCGAGCGATGTGCCAGGTTGGTGAGATAGGCTTCTTCCCAACTTTCTTTCACTCGCGCGAAGGCCAACTGCATGCTGCTGACATGCGGCACGACTTCGAAGCGATCTTTGCCCAGCTTGTCGCACAAGTAGCGCGCCAGGCCATAGAAGAGGGGATCGCCCGAGACGAGAATCACGACGCGCTTCTCGCGCGCGGCGACGAGGCGATCGACGATCGCGTCGAGATTCGCCCCGGCCACGAGCCGTTCGGCCTTGCTCCGCGGGACGAGGCGAAGGGTGTAGTCGGCGCCGACCAGCAGATCAGCCTGTTCGATCAGTTGACGGGCGGCGCTAGTGACGCCGTCGAGGCCGTCGTCGCCGATCCCGATAATATGGACCTTTTCCGCTTTAGGCATGTCCTGCGCCAGATCCCTGCTCAAAGGTGGTTCGACCGGTGAAAACGCCGCGCGGCCCGCCTGTGTGGAAGCTCGCGGCGACAGAGGCAGATTCTATGTCGCGGCCGGGCCTTCTGGCAATGCGGGGGCGTTGGGTTGCGGCGAAGGGATGACGAGCCGTGTCAGGTGAGTCAACCGCGTAGGATTACTTGGGCTCCACCTTTTC
>DASXPZ010000243.1:0-1529 GCA_036493275.1 Pirellulales bacterium | reverse complement strand
ACTCCCTGGGCGTTGGTCTGGCCATGCCCGACCTTTTCGCCTTTGGCGGTCGTCACTAAGACGTCGGCGCGCTCGATCGGGCCTGCCGGGTCGACGACTTTCAGATCGATCTGCTTCAGCTTCTCTCCGCGCAGTTCGCGGGCCGAGGACAGCGCGTCGAGCGAATTGGCCGCCGGATACAAATAGCGCACCACCTCGCGCACTCCCCCCGGCGCGATCGCTCCTTGCAGGCCTTTCCCCTCGATCCGCAGATCGGGCTTATCGCCGCGCTTCATGGCGCTGCCGACGATCTTGGCGGCCGGATCGGCTGTCAGCACGCCATAGGCCTGGCGCCAGTAGGGATCGTAAGCCAGAAACAACCCCAGGCCGTCGACCTGCGAGAATTCGAATTCGCCGTCCGCGCGAATCGAGTCGAGCGCGCCGATATCGAGTGGCTGGTCGCTGGTGTTGGTGACGCGCGTGACGATCTTCAGCCGCGGCTCGTCGTCGGCCAGGGTGTACGTCACTTCGGCAGTCGATTTCTCGTCTTCCGCCTTGCCGCGAAAAGTGAGTGAAAGATTAGGGCCGCTGGCCGGCTTGGACTTGGCTGTCAGTTCTCCCCCTTCGTTGCCGGGCGTGGTCAAATCGTAGTTCGCGTTCAGTGGATAATAGGCGCTGAGCTGGTCGCTCTGCTCGTCGCGCAGCGTGAGATCAATGACCGATCCTCCCACGTTGCGCACGGTCATGTTGGCGTTGCGGCCCTTGGTGGCGTTGGCGATGACGACCACGATGCGATTGTTCCGCAACACCCAGTCGCCATAGATGCAATCGACCTCTTTCCCTTGCGGCGCGGCGGCGTCCCAGGTGGTTTCGTTCAAGGGGATCAAGTCGGCGCCTTGGGCAAAGCCGGCCATCGAGCCGATGGCAGCCGCTACGCAGAATACCTTCCAAAACTGATTCTTCCGTCGAGACATGCTCCAACTCCTGAGGTGAGATGCCCTGCTTGCCGTGGCCGTACTGCCCAGATGGTAGCCGAAAATTGTTGGCGAAGTATGAGCGGCTGCCGGGGAGAAAGCAAATCGCCGCGATCGGCCCCACTCGGCGACCGAACTGGCGCTGCTCCCGGCGGGGAAAATTCTCGAAGCGGGTCGCCTCTGGTCGGCCCTTCCGCTGGCTGGCCGGGAAAACCGCCAATTGGCCAGCGGCCCCGTCCCGATTCATTCGCAGTCGGGCAAACGGCGGTATTTGCCCCTCCCAGCTTTCCCCGTCGGCACGATTGCGGCGCTGCTATGGATCGATTATCGTTGATGTTTTCCCTCGCACGCCGCCGTCATTATTCAAATCAAGGAGTTCGGGAAATGAGTCGCCATTCAAGTCACGGGGCAAGCCGCCGGAATTTTATGCGCAATTCGACGCTCGCCGGCGTCGGGTTTTGGGTCGCGAGCAAGGCCAGCGCCGCGGATGACAGCAAGTCTCCGAATGAAAAGATTCGCTTCGCCTGCATCGGCGTCGGCGGCAAGGGAGAGAGCGATTCGGAAGACGCCGGCAAG
>DASXPZ010000242.1:0-14343 GCA_036493275.1 Pirellulales bacterium | reverse complement strand
CGACGAGCAAATGCACGTGATCCGCGACGCCGCCGATGCGCTCTGGCGTGCCCTCCAAGCCGGTGACGACGCCCGCCAGATACGCATGAAGTGAACTGCGCCACGCGGGCGCGATCAACTCCGCCCGGCGCTTCGTGCTGAAGACGAGGTGGTAGTGGAGGCTGAGATGAGTCGATGGCATGGCGATAGCTCAACGAATGAAGGATCGGCATTCGACACGCTACCACTGATTAGGGCTCGATACACCTCAGTGTGATGTTGTGCGACCCCTATCGGGGTCGAGACGAAGGTTGGATCGGGATTCCGTGTCCGGTGGTATCGCTGCGCTCGACCACCGGCTAATATCTGCGATCCCTGCCGGGATCGTGAGGCCCTCGCCGTCGCAAAGAAAACTCGTGCATGCGCAGCGCACTCTGCCTCCCACCGCGCGCAAGAAAAGCCGGGCGCGCCTTCGAAGGCGCGCCCGGCTTTGCGTTGTTTCGTCTTTTTATGCTTCGCTTAGCCGAATGGCGTTACGCCGAATGGCGGCGGCAGTGTTGATCCTCTAGCCTCTAGCCTGCCGATCTGCGTTATGCCGAGGGGCGGCGGCAGTGCTGGTAGGCCAGGATTACTTCGTACAGGTCCGAAGAGATCGTGATCTCGTCGTCTTCGAAGTCGGCCAGCCAGGTGCGCTGGCTGCGGACCGCGTCGGCCAACAGTGGCAGCACTTCGCCCAGGCGGACCTGGACCGTTTTTTCTTTGGCGTCTTGGCGCCCCTGCGTGGCGGACGACGACTCGGGACCGTAATATACATGCAACTGGCAGCGAGCCATTTTTGTACGCTTCCTTACGTGGCGGACCGTGGGCGCGAACGTCGAGCTCTACCGCTTTTGAGCGCAACGCCGGACGCGCGATGCTGGCGCGTCAATCTAGCCCCCCTGGTATTCTTCCTTAGATATCGGACAAAAGTGTTCTGCGGGTTTGATCTAATTGGCCGGAAATTCTGCTTTTTCCCGGCGACTCTGTTACAGCGAAGGAGCGCGGCAAACCGATGCTGCGCCGTATGCCCCGTATAACGACAAAGACAAGGTAACTCAGGCAAGCTAATCGCCGGTCTTGCGGCTTGACACGTCGCTAGCGCCCTCCTAGATTGCCGTGCGAGTAAGGCTTTGCTAGCAGGAACGTTGCGCGCAATTTTGGCCCAGGCGCGCCGGCGGAGCCGTCACTGAGTTTTTCGCGTATGGTCGCCACCCTAAGTCTCGATCTGTCCCAAATCGCCCAGCCGCTGGGGCTGCCCCTTGCGCGCGTGCAAGCCGTGGTCGACCTGCTCGACAGCGGCAATACGGTCCCGTTCATCACCCGCTATCGAAAAGATCAGACGGGGGGGATGGACGAAGAACAGATCCGCGCGGTCCAGGAATCGGCGCAGCGGCTGCGGCAACTCGCCGATCGCAAGCAGACGATTCTCCGCTCGATCGAAGCGCAGGGCAAAGCCACGCCCGAGTTGCGAGCGCTGGTCGAAGCAGCCGACACGATGAAGCGGCTCGAAGATCTCTATCTGCCGTACAAGCCGAAGAAGCAGACGCTGGCCACGATCGCCCGCGAGCGAGGGCTGGAGCCGCTGGCCGAAGAAATTCTCAGGGCCGATCCGGCTTGCCACGATCTCGACGCTCGCGCGGCGGAGTTCGTCAATCCCGATCGCAAGTTGCAGAACATCGGCGACGTCTTGCTGGGCGTGGGGCACATTCTGGCCGAGACGTTCAGCGAGCGCGCCGACCTGCGCGGCCGGCTCCGCGCGATCCTGGAACAGACCGGTCGACTGGTCAGCGCACAGGCCGACGCCGACGCCAA
The DNA here is from genome assembly GCA_036493275.1 of Pirellulales bacterium. Classification (GTDB taxonomy): domain Bacteria; phylum Planctomycetota; class Planctomycetia; order Pirellulales; family JACPPG01; genus JACPPG01. The sequence goes on along the minus strand of DASXPZ010000242.1, from coordinate 12,513 downwards.
GGAAGCCGCCGCCGAAGGACAAGCGGCGCAAGCCGCGGCGGCTCCGGAGGCGCCAGCGCTCGTGCCGCCGGTTTCCGAATGCACAGCGCTAGATACTACCTCGTCAGAGTCGACTGCGCCAGAAGCCACTGCGATAGAAGATACTGGTCCAGTGTCCGCCGCGCTGGAATCCGCTGCGCCGAGCGCGGGTGATTCAGCCCAAGGATCGCCGGTCGAAGCGGCTGACATGTTGGACGCGGCGTCCGCCGCCAAGGGCGAGGGAATGCCGCCAGCTTCGACTCCGGCTCCTGCCGCGCCAACGGCGGTCGCCAAGAAATCCAACAAAGACCGCAAAGAGAAGAAAGACAAGAAGGACAAAAAAGACGCCAAGGGAGATCGCAAGGCCTTCCAGGATTTCTTCGACTTCAGCGAGGCGCTCGGCAAAGTTCCGCCGCATCGCGTGCTGGCCATCAACCGCGGCGAGCGGGCCAAGATCCTCAAAATCAAGGTCGAGACCGATCTCGAGGCGATGTACCAGGTGATCGAAGAGTTGATCGTGGGGACCGACCGGCCCCATATGGATTTCCTTCGCGGCTGCGGGCGGGACGCCTTGCACCGGTTGATTCTGCCAAGCCTGGAGCGCGAAGTCCGCCGCGAGCTGACCGATCGGGCCGAGGCGCACGCTGTCGACGTCTTCGCTCGCAATCTGCGCAAGTTGCTGTTGCAACCGCAGGTGCGAGATTGCCGCGTGCTGGCGCTCGACCCCGGCTTCAAGAGCGGCTGCAAGTGGGCGGCCCTCGACGAGTTCGGCAATTTGCTCGACCAGGGCGTGGTCCACCTGATCGGCAGCGAAGAACGCCGCGCCGCCGCCAAGGCGAAAGTGATCGAGACGATTCGCGAGCACAAGCTGACGGTGATCGCCATCGGCAACGGCACCGCCTGCCGCGAGACCGAACAATGGGTCAGCGAAATGATCGCCGGCGAACTGGCCGCGGATAACGTCTCGTATGTGATTGTCAACGAGGCGGGGGCCAGCGTTTATTCGACCAGCCAAATCGGCCGCGAAGAATTTCCGACCTACGACGCCACGCTCCGCGGCGCCATCAGCATCGGCCGCCGCCTACAAGATCCCCTTTCGGAACTGGTCAAGATCGATCCGGCCAATATCGGCGTCGGCATGTACCAGCACGACGTCAAGGCCAAGCATCTGCGCGAATCGCTCGACGCCGTCGTCGAATCGTGCGTGAATTTTGTCGGCGTGGATCTGAACACGGCCAGCGCCGCATTACTGCGCTACGTGTCGGGCTTGAATCAACTCACGGCCCACCGCCTGGTCAGCCAGCGGATGGCGCAGGGGCCCTTTACCAGTCGCGCGCAGTTGCGATCGGTGTTGGGTTTTGGAGAAGCGGCCTTTGTGCAAGCGGCCGGCTTTTTGAAAATCGCCGGCGGAGACAACCCGCTCGACGCCACCTGGATCCATCCCGAAAGCTATCCGGCCGCGGAGCAACTCCTCGGCCGCCTGGGCTTTCAGACCGCGGACCTTGCCGATAAGGCCAAGGCGCCCGAATTGGCGGAGCGGCTGGCGACCACCGACCGGAATGAGCTGGCCTCGGCCGTGCAGGTGGGCGAGCTGACGCTGGCGGATCTGGTTACACAACTGGCCCGTCCAGGGCGCGACCCGCGCGAGTCGCTCCCCAAGCCGATCTTCAAGCGCGGCATCTTGAAGCTCGACGACCTGGCGCCCGGTATGGACCTGATGGGCACAGTGCTCAACGTCGTCGACTTCGGCGCGTTCGTCGATATCGGCCTGAAGGACAGCGGTCTGGTTCACATCAGCCAGTTGGCCGCTAAGTATATTCAAGATCCGCACGACGTGATTTCGGTCGGCGACATCGTCACGGTCTGGGTGATGGCGATCGACAAAGAGCGGAGGCGTGTTTCGCTGACGATGATCGACCCGGCCTCGCGACAAAAAAACGAAGAGCGCCGCCCTCCGCGGCAAGATCGCCGAGGAGATGGACGCGGATCGCAGAATCGCCCCGCGGCAGCCACTGCGGGCGCCGTCGGAGCGCCTGCCGGTGGAGGTGGAAGGCCGAATCGCGGGCCGGGGCAAGGCGGACAGGGACAACGGGGCGGGCAAGGACAGGGCCCAGGTCGTGGTCAGGGGCGGCGGCCCGATCGTCGCGATTCGCGCACTGACGCGCCGGCTGCGCAACAACCGCCCCCGCCGCGTCCCAAGCCCAAGCCATCTCGTCCGGCGGTTCCGCTGACTAAGAAGATGATCGAAGGGCGCGAGCCGCTGCGAACGTTCGGCGACTTGCAGCAATTCTTCCAGCTTAAGAAGCCGGAGGACGGCGCTCAGGAACCACCCAAGAAGTAGCCGCGTAAAGAACTTATCCGAGCACTGACGGCCGCGAGCAACGCAATGGAGTTTTGAGCGGCAAGTCCTGATTTTTGGATAGGCGGCAAAGGGGCGAAACGTCCGCGGCGCGTGGGGATTGTCATGGACTTCGAAAAACGGCTGAACGAAGCGATCAAGCGGGGCGAGCGCCTACAAGCGGCTCGCCTGCGCGAGAAGATCGATCAGGCAATCAGCGAAGACGAACTGCGCCGCCTCCATTCGCAGTATCGGCTGGAGCTTTCGGACCACATCGAGCAGGCCGTTCGCAAAATCCCTGACCACTTTCCCGGCTTTCGCTACGAATCGCTCTCGGGCGATCGCGGCTGGGGCGGGGCGGTGTTTCGCGATGACGTCCGTCGCGGCGGCAACTCGTTCAGCCGGCTGGAAGCGGCAGTACGCCCCTACTCGGTGGCCCACGTGCTGGAGATGACCGCCAAAGGGACGATCGGCAACAAAGAGATCTTCAATCGCACGCACTACGCGCGGATTCAGGAAGTCGATCTCGAAGCGTTCCGCCAGATGATCGACGTCTGGATTCTGGAATACGCCGAACGCTACGCGGCGACCTGACATCGGTCATCGCGCCGTCGAAGCGATCTTCCGCCCGGACCATCGGTTCGCGGTTTTCCGAGCGGCGACGAAGCCGGCGTTTCTCGTTCTTTCTGATTGCGAATTATTTTTGCCAACCGCTTGACTACGTCCATAGTCTGAACTACCATGACGACACACGTAGTCACAAGGAGCTTACGGCATGACGCAATCCACCGAACCGCTCGGGCATCTCGAACTCGACGTGTTGCAATACGTAGGTGACCACCACCCGATCACGGTGCGGGAGGTGGCGACCTATTTCGCCGAGACAAGCGGCCAGGCTCGCACGACCTTGCTCACGGTCATGGAGCGGCTCCGCGCCAAGGGGTACCTGACGCGCCGCAAGGTGAACGGGGTGCATCGCTACACGCCCACCGTTTCGAAGCCGGAATTGCTCCGGCGGTTGGTGGGCGATTTTGTCGACGACGTGCTAGGGGGATCGGTTTCACCGTTCTTCGCTTATCTCAGTAAGTCGTCGCTCCTCAGCGCCGACGAAGCGAAGAAGCTCGAGCGGTTGCTCAAACAGATCGAATCGCGCACACAGAGTCATCCACTCCGGGGGGACGAACGATGATCGACGCCTGGCTTTCCTTCGCCGAGATCTGGGGACCGAATCTGTGGCGAGCCTCCTGGCAAGGAGGCGTCGCGCTGGCCGTGGCTTGGGCGATCGCCCGTTGGTGTACGTTTCTTTCGCCGCGAGTCGTGTGCTGGGTCTGGCGACTGGCTTGCCTGAAGCTGCTGGTGGCGCTGGTCTGGGTGTCGCCCGTTGAATTGGCGCTCTTGCCGCCGGAAGCGGTCGCGCCGTCGTTGCCTCCCCCTGCGCCCGTCGCGGTCTCGCCGGTTCTGCCGGACTTCGCGCCAGACCTCGATTCGGTCTATGAGCTGCGCGAGAAGGAAGTTCCACCGCAATCGCCGCCGGCGAATGAGGCGCCACTCGTCGCGTCGCAGGCATCGCTCGCACTTTACGATCTTCTGCTCGCCGCCTGGGTAGTGGGCCTGACGTTCTGCGTCTATCGAACCGTTCGGCAGCGGCAAGCGGCGCGGCGGATGGTTCGTTCCGCGGACATTGCGCCGACGGAATATTTAGCGGGCATCTATCAGGAGGAGGCGCGCCGGATGGGCGTTCGCCGCTCGCCGCGTTTGCAACTATCGGCGAAGGTGGAAGGGCCAATCCTGGTAGGAATCTGGCGCCCGACGATCGTCTTGCCGTCCGGGCCTCAACACAGCTTCGACGAAGCGGAATTGCGTTTGATGCTGGCGCATGAGCTGGCGCATTACAAACGACGCGACCTGGCCTGGAACTGGCTCCCCACCGCGGCGACCTGGCTGTTTTTCTTTCATCCGCTGGTGTGGCTGATGGTCAGGCGCTGGAGCGAGGCGCAAGAGGCCGCCTGCGACGAGGCGCTATTGCAACGACAGGTAGCGCGGCCGGCCGAATATGGTCGCCTGTTGTTGAAATTGGCCGCGCTCTCGCCGACGAACGCGCATGCCGGCCTGGCGGCCGCCGGCGTGTTGGGAGCGTATCGCAATCTCGAACGCCGTATCTTGACGATGGCGCGAATCAGGCCTTATTCGCGACGACGCATGCTGTTCGCCGCCAGCGCGCTGCTCTTGATGGGGATCGTCAGTGTCGTTCCGTGGCGTCTGACGGCGCAGGAGGCAGTCGCCTCGCAAGAAGCAGTCGCCGCAACAGAGCCGAAAGAGGCGCCGCAGACTGTTCAACCCAAAAATCTGCAGACTGTTCAGCCCAAAGAGCCCCCGAAACGCGAAACAGCCACTGGCCCGCGCTATGTCTATTCCGCGCTGGTCGATGACGAGACAGCGGAGAAGGCGCGGCGCGCCATGGGCACGCACCCGATTACGGTCACTGGCCGCGCAACCGACGCCGATGGTAAGCCAGTCGTCGGCGCCAAGGTTCACCTGGCGTCGCTTGGCTCCGCGGGGAGCAAAGGCCTGGCGATGACAACGACCGACGAACAAGGCCGCTACGAATTCCGCGACGCCCAACTCCCGCTCGCGGGGAGCGAACTGCCGCAAGGCGTGTTTCAGGTTTACTCCGCCGATCCGAAGCACGGAGTTGCCTGGCAGGGAGAGCGTTACTTCTACTCTGTGAATCGTCCGAAGGGAGACGACAAGGAAAAGGCGCCCCATCGTTCCGGCGCCGTGTACGCCGACGACTTGCTCGTCGCGGACTTGAAGTTCGGCCCCGTCGCTCCGCTTGGCGGAAGATTGCTCGACGAAGCAGGAAAGCCGATCGTCGGAGCAAAATGTGAAGTCATTCAGTGTTATAAGCTGGAGCCCAAGCCCAAAACGGCATCGGAAGAAGATGCTGACAAGCCGCTGCCAAGTCCGCCTACTGATCCTGACCGCCATCTGGTGCTTCTCGTCGATGGACCAGCCACGACGACGGGCGCCGACGGAAAGTTCGAGATTGCGGGATTGACGAAGGAGACGACGTCCCTGCTTAGAATTACGCATCCTGATTTCGCAATTCAAATCGCCAAAGCCGACATTACAGATGACCCAAACGCGCCCAAGCAAAAGCGAGGCCCGATGGATTTTTTGGGCGCCGTCAACTTGCAGCTCGCGCACACCCGCCAGGCGCAGCTCCGGTTAGTCTATGGCGACACGACCACTCCGGCGGTGAACGCCAATGTGTCGGCTTTGAACGGCTTTCGAGGTATTTTCGCATCGGGCCACACCGACGAAGCGGGCGCCGTGAATCTATCTCTGCCGCCAGGCCAGTATCAACTCACGATTAAGCCCAATCGCGACACGACGCCGCCGGGCTTTCTGAAAACGGACGTGCCATTTGTGGTCAAGGAAACGCCGCAAGAGCAACCGAGCGTGGTGCAAGTCCCCGCGGCCTGCACGCTGAAGATTGAAGTGACCGACGCCGACACCGGCAAGGCAATCCCGAACGTGGCGATTGCAGTTACCGAAGAGGATGAGGCCGAGGAGGGCTGGAACAAAACTGAATGGCGCATGATCGTCGGCCACACCGACGCGGCAGGAAAGTTCAATAGGCTGGTCGCCGCAGGCAAACGGTCCTATCACCCTGTTGCTCCGCGAGATTACAGCGTTGTCGATGAGTCTGCCGAATCGGTTGATCTCGCCGCCGGCAAAACAGTCTCGCTACGTTTCAAGCTACGCAAACAAGCGGCGAAGGAAGACAAGCCGAAAGATGAGACCGACACACGTGATGCACCGCGGGGAACAACAGCATTCACCACTGACGCGCCTGACGACAAACCAGGGCCAAAACCGGCAGGCGATCCGGCCGCGCAGAGGGCTCTCGAACAATTAAAGGCCCTTGGCGCCCAGCCGGCTACTTTGAAGCAAATCGGCATTCAAAGTGGCTGGAAGGGGAGCGACGCCGATCTGAAGTTGATCAATGAGCTGCCCGAGCTCAACTGGCTCTATATCGAGTTCGAAAGAGTTGGCGCCGGGGCGCTCGCCGAGTTGAAGATCGAGCATCCCATGGAATTTCTGGCGTTCAGAGAATTGTCGGACGCGGTCTTGGAGAAGACGCCGCGATTGCCGAGGTGCGGCCATTTGAACCTCATGCAGTATGCGCTATCCAAAGATGGCTTCCGGCTGCTTGCTGATCGGGCTCAGGGAATCGAATTTCTGGAATTCAACGGACCAGCCTCCCCTGCGGAACAATATCCCGCCTCGGTCGGCCTGACCGACGAGGGATTGAAACAGATCAGCCAGATTCGCAGCCTCAAGGGACTGCAATTGTTCGACCTGGAAAAAATTACGGACGACGGACTGTCGCACCTGGCCGGCCTTGAAAAGCTGGAAGATCTGAATATGTACTCGTGCGCCGGCGTTCGCGGCCCCGGCTACGCGAGCCTGGCGCCCATCCAATCGCTGCGCCGTCTGTGGATTTCGCAATCGATCAATCCAGAGGGACTGGCCGCGATTGCGAAATTGACGCAGTTGGAATTCTTGAAGTTACAGCCGATCCGTCGCTTGTCGGCTGAAATCAAACCTGACGACGTGGACGCCCTGAAGAATCTCGCCAACCTGCGGACCTTCGAGATTTACGGCCTCGAGGCGAAAACACCGCTCAGTGGCGCGATCTTGAGCGCGGCCGGGCAGATGAAATCGTTGCGCAGCTTTCGCCTGCTGCAAGGCGCCACGGTCGACGCCCAGGGCATTGACGCCTTCTCGAAAGCGGCGGAACTACAAGAGCTCTACCTGGACCGTTTCGAGTACAGCGAGCGCAGCTTGGCGGCCATCGCGCGCTTGAAAAAGTTGCAAAAGCTCGGCCTCGGCGGCGTCGGGCCCGTCAGCGACGCGGTTTTGCAACAATTGGCAAATTTCGAGCAACTCACGCAACTCACGATTGTCGAAAGCGGCCTCGACGACAACGGCCTGGCGAGATTGGCCAATCTGTCGGCCTTGGAAATCTTGAATCTGCCCGACAGCAAGATCACGGGCGCCGGGCTGGCGTCGCTTGGCAATCTCAAGAAGCTGAAAACGTTGACGCTTTCCAACTCTCCCTTCGATGACGAGGGGAGTAAGAATTTGCGCGAACTGCCAAGTGTGGAGTTTTTGTACCTCAACAAGACAAAGATCACCGACGGTTCGATCGAAAATATTGCCGCCTTGACGAAAATACGAATGCTGACGTTGAGCGACACTGCCGTCACGGTCGATGGGCTGGCGAAGCTGAAAGCCCTAAAACGTCTGAGTTATCTGAACGTCGAAGGGCTGAAAGCGACTGAGCCGGAGATGGAGGGTCTTCGCAAGTCGCTTCCTCTCGTGCAGATAATGACCGAAGCGCCCCCGGGGGGCATCACCGGTAGCTTTATCATTAATCGCGACGACGAGTAAACCTGGGGGGCTGGCGGCTCGCCACGATAGGCGAGAACGCAGGGCGCCGGTAGCGCCGCTGGAATTGACACCTGGGGCCTCACGGCGCAGAATCGGGACTGTTCCCCAGACTCGGCGCTCTGGCCTGCGTCAGACCAGGCGTATCGGTCGCCGGCGCCCTCGAAAGCCCCTCAGAATTTGAGCTCCCATGAATCGTCGTTCCCCCGCCGCTCTCGTGTTTCAGGGGCTGTTTCTCGTCGGGCTGCTCGCCATTTGCGGCTGCGGCAAGGCGGAATACGAGCGACGAGTGCTCGCCAACATGATTGCCGCAAATGATCCGCTCGCCTTGGGCGCCGCCTCGAAGATCCAAGGGACCGAGTTGATGATTCGTTTGCCTCAATCGATCAACTCCAACGCCAGGGCCTATGTCGAGGGTTCGACCGAGCCGAATAGTCCGGCGATCGTGAATCCCGACCGGCTGAACCCGCCGTTCATGAAGATTCCGGGCCAGCGCATCTGTTACGAAGTTCCTCTGCTGAAGCCGGATGATAAGGAAAATATCGCCCCGCTGCTATGGTACCTGGGGGTGCTATCGCCGCAGGATCCGCTTCCCAATGGCAAGCCCATCGATCAATACGCGATGGAAACGCTGGGCGCCGCCTTTAAGCCTCCTGATCAACCGCCGACTTCGGACACGGTCGTCGTCAATGGCGCTCAGTGGCAGCGCGTGACGGAGGTGGCAATGCAAAAGTTTATCGGCGTCGATGGAAGTATCCATAACGAAGTCGCCACGTTTCAGCTGCTCACGGGCGACGTCGGCGGCTCGCGCGTGGTGGTCGCCTTCCGCGCGCCGAGCACGTTTCTCCAACAGACCCGGGCAGTGGATCTGCTTCCGCTCGTGGCCGCTACGATCGCGCCCCCCGGCGCCCCCGCTCCGGCCGCGCCAGCAGCAGCCCCTGCGCAGTAAGCGAACGGGACCGATCGCTTTCACGCCAGCCTGGCGATGGGCTTCGCGCAAAGTCGGGCTATGACGCCCGGAACGCGGGCAAAGCGAGTGAGACGTTATTTTTTTCCCAAGGCGCGCTGCTTGCGGAAGAATTGCGTGAGCAGCTCGCTCGATTCTTCCGCCAGAACACCCGAGAGCACATTTGCGCGGTGATTCAGTCGATTGTCATCCAGCAGTCGATAGAGCGTCTGCACCGCTCCTGCCTTGGGGTCGGGGGCGCCATAGACCACGATCGGCAGACGGGCTTGCAAAATGGCGCCGGCGCACATGGGGCAGGGCTCAAGCGTCACGTAAAGCACGCAGCGTTCCAGGCGCCAATCGCCACGCGCCGCCGCCGCCTGCGTAATGGCGATCATCTCGGCGTGCGCGGTCGGATCGTGGAGTTGTTCACGCTGATTGTGCGCCGCGGCGATCACTCGCCCCTCGTACACCACGATCGCGCCGATCGGGACTTCGTCTTCCGCAAAAGCCTGGCGGGCTTCGTCCAGCGCCAAACGCATGAACAACTCGTGTGTGTTGGGCGCGAAGTCGTCTTGCACTGGCTGCTCGATGCGCGGTCGGAGCCGCTACCCTGGGTGTTGGAACAATTTGCCATCAAGGTGCTGTGCGCCCGGCCCTCCGAAGCGAATTTCCAGACCGGTGGGCTGGTCTCCTTTGCCTGTCAGGCGGAATTCGTGCAAACCGGCTCCCAAGGCAACCGGCAGGTAGCGCATCTGAGGAGTTTTCTGTTCGCCAGCGTAAATGGAATTTCCGTCGATTTTTATCTCCGCCGGACCGACGTGCTTCATTTGGAACTGGTAGACGCCGTCCGCTGGGATGCGAAAAATGGCCGCCATCGTGAACTTTTGATCCTTGCCAATCTTGGTCTCGGTCAGCCATTTGCCGCCATCGGTCCGAGGCACGATGAGCTTCGAGCCTCCCTCGGCCAAAAACTGCAGGCCGGGTAGCATCGGCTTGGCGTCCGCCTTGGCCTTGCGACCAGGGAACGGGGTATACGATTCAACGGTGAGTTGGATCGGAGGAGAGACCACGGTCGTTTTGTCGTCTGGGCCGCGGGCCTTGGCCTGCAGAATCACCGGTCCGGTTCCCAGTTTTTCCGGGAGCACTGAGACGGAGCCTCTCTCTCCGTCGATCACGTCAAGCTGCCGACCGGCGGCGTAGATCCCGATTTTTTTGGCGCCGATGGAACGCGCCGAAATTCTGATCGGCGCGCGCCAACGAGCGACTGCGCTCTCGCCGCCCCCCTCGCCCGCGGAGAAGATGATCGAGCCGCTATGGTTGTCGATCGAGACCGGAAAAATCAATCGCCCCTGCGATTCGATCTTGCCCGCCTCGATGCCCACGATTCGCAACTCGGCGGCGCCGTCGGGATAGGCGGTGGTGTCGAACGTGATGGTCTCGCCGGCCGAACAGGCGCCGGCGCGCACGCCGTCGACAAACAGTTCGAATCGGTCGATCGTCCCTCCGTCTACGGTTCCCTGCGGAGTCAGTTTGACAGGGCCTGCCAGGACCGATTCCGCGCTGGCGCCCTCGACCGTGACGCGCGGAATGTTGGCCCATGGTCGGCAGAGGGGATCGCCGACGATCAGCATCTGATAAGGAGCATAGAGAGACTGGTAGAACGATTCGGCGAGCGTGCAGCCGCGCGCGTAATGGACCTGCACGAAAGGATGCGGAAACTTTTCCGCAATGGCGATCGGTTCGGCCACCGTGCCGCTGGCGCCGGCGGCGCCATACCGCAGATACTCCGTCAGCCGAGTTTGGTCGTGCTCCCCCATCGCCCCGCCGAAGCTGGTAAAGTTATCACAGATGGCGCCCGGCAGGATCGTGCTCTTCGAAGCCTTCCAATCGAACCCGCGCGTGCCGGTCGTCAGGCCTTGCACGTCGTTCTTAGCCTGTGGCATGATGCCCGAGACGATCTCGGCGCGGACGCCCAACTTCTTCAATTCAGCCACGGCCTCGGGGAATAGCGCGTCGCGTGTCGTCGATCGGACGTCGGGGTTCTTGCAGAAGTAAATGGTTCCCTTGGGCTTTGTGTTGTCGGCCCGCGCGCTGCGCCGCAAGTAGGAGAGGACTTCATCGACGCTATTGCCGTATTGGGAGGTCACGCCGAGCATCATGCTCAGAAAGTAATGGTCTCCTCCCCCTTCGACAACTTTGCCTGTCTGCGTGTAACCGTGCCACGATCGGAACGCGGTGGTCGTTATTTTTGGCGAGTCGGACGTGGCGCGACGCCCATAATGATTTCCGCGCAGATTGAGTTGGCCGTCCCGCTGGATGAAGTCGAAATTACCGTTACCCAGCTGTGGCGACGCATAGGTCATGGCCGTGAGCGAGGCGAGCGGCAGGACTCGCGGTCCCAGATCTCGGCCCAGATCGGCCCGAATATCGATCAAGGTGGGAAAATCGCTCGAGTAGATGATGTAGTCGATCTGATCCAGAATTCGCTTTGCGGCCAGGTCGTTGGTCACAACGCCCAGGATCGCCGAGCGAAAGGTTTGCGAGTCGACCCGCTCCGTGGAATAGGGCCAATCGACATAAACGATGTTCGAGACAGGGATCTGGCGGATATTGGCGTAGTGCATGGCGATAGTGACCGACGCCCAACTTTGGGTGTTGACGACCAAAGCCACGTTTTCCGGTCCGCCGCCGGCCTGCGCAGAAGCGGTCGTCAGCAGCACCGAACATGCGGCTACCGCGGCGATCACTTCTCCTCGACCAAGGATCCGATGGACGGTCCTGATAATTGCCGATCCAAAACCGGGCCAAACGGGTTTCATCATATCTTTTGCCAAGTCTGATGCGTCAATGCGATGCAGCCGCTCGTCCACGCGGACGGGCAGAACCAAGAACGCCCTCCGCCCGCGACGAGGTGCGCGCAGGAAGACCGTTACCCAGCTACGTTTCCAGTTTAACATTGGTTCATAGTGGGCGTGAGTCCATGGGTCGTTTATAATTGGCGTCAACCTTAACGCAGAGGGAGCAGCCGACCGCGCTTGCCTGAGCGTTTGAGAGCAGCCAGCCATGTCGCCGCATCGCGATTCAGCCCCAAGGAACATGACCATGTCGCCGCTTGATCGTCGCACGTTTCTGAATTCATCGCTGGCCGCGGGCGCGACTGCCTGCCTGGCGTCGGGGGCGTCGCACGTCGCCGTTGCCGCCGAGGAGGACCTCAGCAAACTAGGCCACACGCCGCACACCAAATTCGCCGCCAATTGCGAAATGTGGTGGGGCAAGCTGCCGTTTCTCGATCGCGTGAAGGCGGCCATCTCCTTCGGCTATCCGGCCATCGAATTCTGGCCCTGGCAGGGGAAGGACCTGGCGGCGCTCGAAAAGCTATCGAAAGACAACGGGCTCGCGATTGCGCAGTTCACCGCTTGGGGATTCACCCCCGGCATGAACGACCCCAAAAACCATGACGCCTTCGTCAAAGCGGTCGAAGAAGGCTGCCGCGTGGCTAAGCAGCTTGACTGCAAAAAAATGTGCGTCGTCGGCGGCAACGATCAGCGCGGCATGACGCAGAAAGAAATGCACGAGAACATCATCATTGCGCTAAAACGCGCCGCCCCGGTCGCCGAGAAGAACGAGGTGATGTTGATCCTGGAGCCGATGAACATTCGCGTCGACCACAAGGGGCACTGCTTGTATGGCAGCACCGACGCCGTGCGGATCTGTCGCGAGGTGAAGTCGCCGATGGTCAAAATCAACTGGG
>DASXPZ010000241.1:0-7777 GCA_036493275.1 Pirellulales bacterium | reverse complement strand
CTCCGAGGATGTTCGACGCGTGACGCTCTAAAAAAGACTTCATGGCGTTGCTCCTGTGGGAAAGTGTGTGTTCGCAACATCACTTTACCCGGAGCAACGCCACTTAAAACCCTTTGGTTGCGGCCAACAGGCCGCGCTGTGACCTCTGTGGCAACTCGTATTGAAAACAGCAAAGCGACACTATCGTCAAAGATCTTCTTCGCAAACCTCAATCCGCCTGTCCTTTTTCGCCTTCACAAGCGCCGCGTGGTCGCGCTCCGTTTGATCGGCGTACGACACCGCGAATTGGGCAATTGCCTGGTCGAATTTGTCGCTCTTGCCCAGGTAGCCGCTGATCGTGGCGGCGTCGCCCCCTTTGGCGTGTGCGCGGGCGAGCGTCCAGCCACAGACTTCCGCGTAACGCTCCAAGCTGCACGCCCCCAGGTCTTCGACCGGGATCGAGATCTTCATGTCGCGCAGTTGCCGCACGTAATAATCGTTTCCGTCGCGGGCTCGCAGCCAGCCCAAAAAGATGTCGCTGGCCGCCTGCATCACGCGCTGGCCCGTCACGACGCGCTGGCCTTGCGTAGCGTAGGGGCTTTTGGCGGCGAAGGGCTCCAAGACCGACTGGCGGGCCTGTTTGATCTGCAGCAGCAGTGGATTCCGATCGTCGCAGACCAGCAGCGCCACGTAGCAGCGCGTTCCCACGCTGCCGATGCCCACCACCCGCCGCGCGAAATCTTCCAACTGGTAGCGATCGAAGACCGCCTGCCGTTCTTCGCAGAGGGCACGGAACATCGCAGAGAAATGCAATTGTCTGTGCATTCTCTGCGTAACCCTGCGCCCTCTGCGGTTCAATTTCTTCATCGAACTTGCGAGGAAACAGTCTCGCTCAGGCTCAATCCATCGCGATCGTGACGGTCTTCGTCTCGGTGTAGGCGTCGAGGCCTTTTTCGCCCAGTTCGCGGCCCATTCCGGACATCTTGAAGCCGCCGAACGGGGCCGCCGCGTCGAAGACGTCGTAGCAGTTCACCCACACCGTGCCGGCCCGCAGCTTGGCGGCCAGATGGTGCGCCTTGCCAATGTCGCGCGTCCAAACCGCGGCCGCCAGGCCGTAGAACGTGTTGTTGCCGCGCTCCACCATTTCGTCGACGTCCTTGAACTTCAAGACCGAAAGGACCGGGCCAAAGATCTCGTCCTTGGCGATCGTCATGTTGTCTTCGACGCCGGTGAACAACGTCGGCTCAACGAAGTAGCCGCGGTCGCCGAAGCGCTTGCCTCCGGTGACGCACTTGGCGCCTTCCTTCTTGCCAATGTCAATATAGTGCAGAATCTTGTCGAACTGCGCCTGGTCGACCTGCGGACCTTGCTCCGTCGCCGGATCGAACGGATTGCCAAGCTGACGCTTGCCGTTCATGGCCGATAGCTTGTCGATCAGTTTGTCGTACACTTTCTCCTGCACGAACAGCCGGCTGCCGGCGCAGCAGCATTGACCCTGGTTGAAGTAGAGACCGGCGTGGGCGCCTGCCGCGGCCGCGTCGAGATCGGCGTCGGCGAACACGATGTTCGGGCTCTTCCCGCCCAGCTCGAATGTCAGCCGCTTCAGCGTCTGCGAGGCGTCGGCCATGATGATCTGGGCCGTCTTGTATTCTCCGGTGAAGGCCACCTTGTCGACGCCGCGATGCTTGACGATCGCCGCGCCGGCCGTCGGGCCGTAGCCGGGAACCACGTTGATCACGCCATCGGGGATCCCGGCCTTTTGCGCCAGCCGCGCCATCCGCAAGCAGGTGAGCGGCGTCTGCTCGGCCGGCTTCATCACCATCGTGCAGCCAGCGGCCAGGGCCGGGCCCCACTTCCACGCCGCCATCAACATCGGGAAGTTCCACGGAATGATCTGGCCGACCACACCCACCGGCTCGCGACGGGTGTAGCAAAAATAATTGCCGCGAATCGGAATCGTCTGCCCGTGGATCTTGTCGGCAAACCCGGCGTAATAGCGCAGGCAGTCGATGACCAGCGGCAGGTCGGCGGCCTTCGAATCGCGGATCGGCTTGCCGTTGTCCAGCGTTTCGAGCGCGGCGAGCTCATCGGCCTCCTCCTCAATCAGGTCGGCCAGCTTGTACATCAGGCGACCGCGGTCGCGGGCGTCCATCCGGCTCCAAGGACCGGTTTCAAGCGCGTCGCGCGCGGCGGCCACGGCCAGGTCGACGTCGGCCGCGTCCCCTTCGGCCACGGTGGCAATGACTTCTTCGGTCGCCGGGTTGATCGTCTCGAATGTCTTGCCGCTGGCGGCGGGAACCCACTTGCCTCCGATGAAGCAAGTCGTCTGTTGAATCTTGGGAAGCTTGAGAGTGGCGGCGGTAGTGGCCATGATCGACCTCCTAGGGCGTTTTGTTAGCCGGATAGGGCCGGGAACGGTTGCGTGATGGGCGGCAGGGGATGAAAGACAACGCGGCGGACGCTCGACAATCGCACTCTAGAATGAGCGCAATTTCTGCTGCGGACGCTCGGTTGTTTCCCCCGCTGGAATTGTATCCGGTCGCGCCGGTGGCAACTAGCCTTTTGCCTGCCGACACTTACTGCGACGCAGCCAGCGCCGGCGCCGCTTGACAGTGGCGGTCTGGGGCCGTCAAATTTGAACTGCCATGCTGCCGGCGCACGTCTTGTCCACGCGAGCGATCGCCACTGGACGGCAGAACGCCCGGCCGGCAGAAAAACGCCTAACTCGAACAAGATTTGGTCCCCTGTCGCGCCGCCACGCGGACCGTTCGGAGTGCCACATCGCCGCGGAGAATCCTACGCCTTGAAAGAGATCGAATACGCCGCCGCCACCAGCGTGGACGAAGCTGTGGGGTTGCTGGCTGCGCGGGGGGACAAAGCCCGCGTTATGGCCGGTGGAACAGACATTATTGTGCAGTTACGCGAGGGATTGCGCGACGCCGACTTGATTGTCGACGTCAAAAAGATCCCCGAAATGATGCAGTTCAGCTACGATCCGGCGAAGGGGCTGCACTTGGGCGCCAGCGTGCCGTGTTACAAGATCTACGGCGACGAGAAGATCGCGGCGGCCTATCCGGCGCTGGCCGACGCGTCGCGGATCATCGGCGGCTGGCAGATTCAGAGCCGCGCGAGCATCGGCGGCAACTTGTGCAACTCGTCGCCGGCGGCCGATTCGATTCCGGCCCTGATCGCCCAGGACGCCAAATGCACGATCGCCGGGCCGAGCGGTCGCCGGACCGTGCCGGTGGCCGAGTTTTGCACTTCGCCGGGCCGCAATGTGCTGGCCCGCGGCGAACTGCTGGTAGCGCTCGATTTTCCGCCGGTCGGCAAGCGCGAAGGCGCCCGCTATCTGCGATTCATCCCGCGGAATGAAATGGACATCGCCGTCGTCGGCGTCGGGGTCTGGCTTCGTTTGAATGAGAAGGACGACACGATCGCAGCCGCCCGTTTAGCGCTGGCCGCCGTGGCGCCCAAGCCGCTGGCGGCGCCCGAGGTGGGGACGTGGCTCGTCGGCAAGCCGGCCACCGCCGCGACGTTCGCTGAAGCGGGAGATCGGGCCCGCGCGCTCGCCAAGCCGATCAGCGACATGCGCGGCCCGGCGGAATACCGCGTTCACCTGGTGGGAGTGATGACCACCCGAGCGCTCACAGGCGCTGCGGAACGGGCGATGAAACGCTAATTCGACAACTTGCGCGCGTACGCTTCAAGAGTTTTTTACGAGAAGGAACGTTCCACAGTGGTAAAAAAATCGCACGTCTCCACGACGATCAACGGAGAAGCGGTCGAGTTTCTTTGCGAGCCGCGGCAGAGCTTGCTGGAGGTCCTGCGCGACACGCTGCGGCTGACCGGCGCCAAGGAGGGTTGCAACAACGGCAACTGCGGCGCCTGCACCGTGATCCTGGACGGCGTGCCGGTCAATAGTTGCCTGGTGCTGGGGGTCGAGGTCGAGGGAAGTAAGATCACCACGATCGAAGGGATCGCCACCGAATCGCATCTGCACCCGATTCAGCAATGCTTTTTGGAAGGGGCCGCGCTGCAATGCGGCGTTTGCACCCCCGGCTTCATCGTCGCGACCAAGGCGCTGTTGGACCACAATCCAAATCCGACCGAGCACGACATTCGTTTTGAACTAGCGGGCAATCTCTGCCGTTGCACCGGCTACGACAAAATCATCCGCGCGGTGCAAGACGCCGCCGCGGTGCTTCAGGAGAATCGAAGCTGATGGCTACCAAAATTAAGCCCGACGAGAAAACGGCGGGAGACCACCAAAACGCCAACGGCGCCGCGCCGAAGTACAAAGTCATCGGCACCCGCCCCGTCCGGCACGACGGCGTCGATAAGGTCACCGGCCGCGCGCTCTACGGCGCCGACGTCCACCTGACGGGGCTGGCGCATGGCCGGATCCTCCGCAGCCCGCACCCGCACGCGCGGATCAAGTCGATCGACCGCTCGGCCGCCGAAGCGCTCCCCGGCGTGCTGGCCGTGATCACCGGCAAGGACTTTCCGAATCTGAAGGACAAGATCGCCGACCTGGGCGAAGGCTCCGTCAATCTGGCCGACCTCAGCGCCAATTGCCTGGCGCACGACAAGGTGTTGTACAAAGGGCACGCCGTGGCGGCGGTCGCCGCGGTCAACGCCCACGTGGCCGAAGAAGCGCTCAAGCTGATCAAGGTCGACTATGAGCCACTGCCGCAGGTCAATTGGGTCCTCGACGCGATGCGCGAAGACGCCCCCTTGTTGCACGACAACGTCTTCACCAGCGAGATGGGCAAGCTGGCCAAGAAGCCGAGCAACGTGCCGGTCCATTTGCATTTCGAGACCGGCGACGTCGACAAGGCCTTCGCCACAGCCGACGTCGTCATCGAGCGCGAATTCAAAACGGCCACGGTTCATCAGGGCTACATCGAGCCGCACGTTTCGATCGCGCATTGGAATCGCGACGGCCATATCACCATCTGGACGTCGACGCAGGGCTCGTTCACCGCGCGGCAACAATCGGCCGAGTTGCTGCAAGTTCCGGTTTCGAGCATCACCGTCATTCCGTGCGAAATCGGCGGCGGCTTCGGCGGCAAGATCACCGTTTATTTAGAACCGGTCGCCGCCATCCTCAGCCGCAAGTGCGGCAAGCCGGTCAAAATGGTGATGAACCGCACCGAGTGCTTCGAAGGTACCGGCCCTACGCCTGGCTCCTTCATTCGCCTCAAGCTGGGCGCCAAAAAGGACGGCAAGCTCGTCGCAGGCGAGGCCTGGCTGGCCTACGACGCCGGCGCCTTTCCCGGCGGCATGATCGGGCCGGGCTGCATGTGCGTCTTCAGTTGCTATGAATTTCCGAACGCGCGGGTCGATGGTTACGACGTCCTGGTCAACAAGCCCAAGAGCGCCGCCTACCGCGCGCCGGGCTCCACTCAGGCCGCCTTCGCTTGTGAGAGCGTGATGGACGAATTGGCCGAACGATTGGGGATCGACCCGATCGAGCTGCGACAGAAGAACGCCGTGCATGAAGGTTCGCGCCGCGTCGATGGCCCCACCTATCCGCGGATCGGCTTTGTCGAAACGCTCGAAGCGGCGAAGAATAGCGATCATTGGAAGTCGAAGCTCACCGGCCCCAATCGCGGTCGCGGAATGGCCAGCGGATTCTGGTTCAATATCGGGCTGAAGAGCTGCGCAGCGGCCAACGTCAACGCCGACGGCACCGTCACGTTGATCGAGGGCTCGACCGACATCGGCGGCACGCGGACCAGTATTGCCATGCAACTGGCCGAAACGCTCGGCCTGGGGGCCGAAGACGTTCACCCGCAAGTGGCCGACACCGATAGCGTCGGCTACACCGACGTCACCGGCGGGAGCCGAGTCACGTTCGCCACCGGTCTGGCGGCCTACCACGCGGGCCTCGATATTCGCGAGCAAATGCAAGCCCGCGCGGCGATCCTGTGGGATTGCAAACCGGAAGCGGTAACGTGGGACGACAGCGTCTTCCGCAACGGCGATCGCAAAATCACCTTCAAGGAACTGGCGGGCAAGCTCAACCAGACGGGCGGCCCCATCGTGGGGCGGGCCGCGGTCGACCCCGAAGGTCCTACCAACGGCTTTGCCACGCACATTGTCGACGTCGAGATCGATCCCGAAACCGGCAAGGCGACTATCCTGCGCTACACGGCGATCCAGGACGCCGGCAAGGCGATTCATCCCAGCTATGTCGAAGGGCAGATGCAGGGAGGTAGCGTGCAGGGAATCGGCTGGGCGCTGAATGAAGAATACTTCTACGACGACCAAGGCAAGATGCGTAACGCCAGCTACCTTGATTACCGCATGCCGACGGCGCTCGACCTGCCGATGATCGAGACGATTATCGTCGAAGTGCCGAACCCCGCGCATCCCTACGGCGTGCGCGGCGTGGGCGAGGCGCCGATCGTGCCACCCCCGGCGGCCATCGCCGCGGCGATCCACAACGCGATTGGCGTGCGGCTGCGAGAATTGCCGATGGCGCCGCATCGTGTGTGGGCGGCTCTCAGAGATAAAGCCGCGGGCAAATAGCTCTCGCGCGGACGCTAGCGCGACCCTTACGAAACGGCGCTCACGGCGCCACTGACTCTGACTTTTTGCGATAGCCGGCCGATGGTTTGTAGTTAGCGCCCGGCAGATCTTTCCACGGCGCGACGCCGACTTTATCTCCCCAGGCTTGCCACTGGTCGGTGAGTTGTCTTAGACGGTCGGGCTCTTGCGCCGCCAGGTCGACCGTCTCGGTTCGGTCTTTCGCCAGGTTGTACAGCTCCCATTCGCCGCCGTAACTGGCGACGACCTTCCAATCGCCCGCGCGCAGCCCGCGGTTCCCTTCGTGTTCCCACCCCAACGTTCGTTCGACCGGCGCGGCGCCCTGGAGCACCGGAACGAGGCTTTGGCCGTCTAGCGGGCGCAGCTCGCGGCCGGCGAATTTCTGCGGATACGCAACGCCGGCCAGTTCGAGGAACGTGGGCGTCAGATCGATCACATGGCCGACTTGTTTGGTCAGTTCGCCGCGCGCGGCGATTCCTTTCGGCCAGGCGGCAATCAGCGGAGTGGAAATCCCCCCTTCGTGAATCCACATCTTGTGCATCCGGAAAGGAGTGTTGGCGGCCGTGGCCCAGCCGACTTCGAGGCAACGATGCGATTCGGCCGTGCCGATGACCGACCCCGGCTTGTGACCGCGGGCCGGATTGGGCCAACTGTCGAGCGCCTCGGCGCTCGCGCCGTTGTCGGAAAGAAACAGCACCAGCGTGTTCTCGGTGGCCCCCTGCCGCTCGATCTCGACCAGCACCCGCCCGATTCCCTGGTCCATGCAATCGACCATCGCGGCGTGCACGGCCATCCGCTGCGCGTATTCCTCTCGCTCCGCGGCGGTGAGATCATCCCACGCCTTTGACACCGGATCGCGCGGCGAAAGCTTCGTCCCAGGCGGGAAGAACCGTAGCTCTTGCTGACGGGCGAAACGTCGCTCGCGGACCTTGTCCCAGCCCTGATTGTATTTGCCGCGATACTTTGCGATGTCATCCGGCTTGGCGTGGAGCGGAAAATGAGGCGCCGTGTAGCACAGGTTCAAAAAGAAAGGCTGATCGCCGACGCGACGACCATGCTCTGCCAGAAACTTCACGGCGTAATCCGTAAAGACGTCGGTCGCGTAGAAGCCGGGCTCCGGCTCGACCGGTTGATCATCCAGATACAGCGGCTTGAGGTCAAAGAAACTGCCGCCGCCCGCCGTGCCGTACGCGCGATCGAAGCCGCGGCGCCGCGGATGATTCGTTCCAGGCGTCTTGCCTCCCAC
>DASXPZ010000240.1:0-2576 GCA_036493275.1 Pirellulales bacterium | reverse complement strand
CTCCGAGGATGTTCGACGCGTGACGCTCTAAAAAAGACTTCATGGCGTTGCTCCTGTGGGAAAGTGTGTGTTCGCAACATCACTTTACCCGGAGCAACGCCACTTAAAACCCTTTGGTTGCGGCCAACAGGCCGCGCTGTGCCCTCGCTGGCGCTTCGGGTTAGTGTGCCACGCCCTCTCAGCTCAGCATCATCGCCGCGATCGCCATCATCGCGATGTCGCAACAGCCGTGGGCGACCCAGGGGGCGACGATCGTGTCGTAACGCTCGTAAAGCCACTCGACGATCAGCGCAAACACGAACAAGCCCACGACGCCGATTAATAGCGAATACCACGGCGCCCAGTGATAGATAAACAACACGTGCTGCGCTGTGAAGGTAACGGCAGGCAACAGGTAGCCGAGCGCGCGGTTGCGGCGGACGAGCAGTCCGAACGAAAAGCCGCGATAGAAAAACTCTTCGAGTAGCGAATTCAACAGCACGGTAAACGGCGCCACGAGCATTACCGTCGTTCGGTTCACGCCGAACTGGTTGTCGATCTTCTCGACCACTGCATTCTTGTCGATCAGCAGATCGCCGACGGTGAAGTAGACGCCTAAAAAAATGGCGGCCCCGACCAGCCCCAGCCCGATCGCCACTGGCAGACCATTTCGCCAATTGCGGAACTTGAAGACGTCGCGAAAGAGCCCGACGTGGTTTCGCCAGCAATACCACAGCGGTGGCAAGATGAAGGCGAGCTTGTAGATCGAATACTGGATCGGGCTGACGCTCTCCGTCGGCTCGAGCATTGCCGCGAACGCGATCAATTGGCACACGATCACCGCCAGCGGCAGCATAGCCAGTGCGATCAGCGTTGCCATGGCAAGACGCCCCAAAGATCATGCGGCGCGCGGATCAGACACATCCATCGGCGCCAGCTCTTGAACAGAGAACGGACACACTAAAAAGTCTTGATCAGGCAGCCGCCGTCGACCACCAGCACCTGGCCCGTGATGTAGCTGCCGGCTTCGCTGGCCAGCAGGAGCGCGGGGCCGGCCAGTTCGCGCGGGTCGCCCCAGCGGCCGAGCGCCGTGCGGCGAGCGAAAACTTGCTTCTCTTCGTCCGAGAGGAGCTTGCCCGGCAGGTCGGTCAAAAAAGGCCCCGGCGCCAGGCAGTTGACCGTGATGTTGTGATCCCCCAAGTCGAGCGCGCTCGCGCGCGCCAGGCCAATCAGCGCGCTCTTGGTCGCCGAGTAAGCGTTTCGCCCTTCTTTCGACGCCAACCCCATGATCGACGAGATGTGGATGATCCGTCCCCACTTTCGCTGTTTCATCTGCGGGGCGAGCGCGCGGGAGAGCGCCATGCAACTTGTCAAGTTGAGCTCGATGACCCGATCCCAGGCCTCGTCGGTAATCTGATCGATAGGCTGCGGCGTGTTGCCGCCGGCATTGTTGACCAGAATGTCGACGTGGCCGAAGCGCTTGAGCGCTTCGCTGGCCAGGCGGGCGACGTCTGCGCGCTGGTTCATATCGGCGACGATCGTGGCGCAGCGCGTTTTCAATCCGGTCGTGATTTCCGCCGCGGAATCGCGAAGTTCGTCATCGTGCCGGCTGCTGATCACGATGTCGGCCCCAGCCTCGGCAAAGCCGCGCGCCATCGCCCGGCCCAATCCCTTGCTGCCGCCGGTGACCAGGGCCACGCGACCCGTCAGATCGAACAGAGGCGACGCCATGCGAGTTTCTCCCTATGGGACGAGGCGTGTATCCGCAGGCGAGTGAATGAGACCATCGTGCCGCGGAGGTCCCGCCGATTTACCTGGCCAGCGCTTCGACAACCAGATCGCCCACCTGTTGCGTGCTGTAGCCCATCTTGCCGGCGGCCTGGCTCTTCATTTTCGTGCCGGTGACGTGGCGAATGGCTTTGGCGACGCGCGCGGCGGCGGCCGGTTGACCGGTGTGTTCGAGCAGCATGCCCATCGCGTTGATGGCCGCGATGGGATTGATGACGTTCTGGCCGGTGTACTTCGGCGCGCTCCCGCCCATCGGTTCGTACATGCTCGTGCCGCCGGGATCGGGATTGATATTGCCGCCGGCCGCCACGCCCATGCCGCCTTGGAGTATGCCGCCCAGGTCGGTGATGATGTCACCGAACATGTTGGTGGTGACGATCACGTCGTAATACTCGGGATTCTTCACCATCCACATGCAGCAGGCGTCGACGTGGTTGTAGTCCGCCTTGACGTTCGGATACTCCTTGGCCACTTCCTGGAACGTCCGCCACCACAGATCATGGCCGTAAGTGAGCACGTTGGTCTTGGCGACCAGCGTCAGCATTTTCTTGGGACTGTTGCGCTTGCGCGTGTACTCGAACGCCCAGCGGACACAGCGCTCGCAACCTTTGCGCGTATAGATGGCTGTCTGACTGGCCACCTCGTCGGGCGTTCCCTTTTTCAAGAATCCGCCGACGCCGCAATACAGGTCTTCCGTATTTTCGCGAACGACGACAAAGTTGATGTCGTCGGCCGTCTTGTCCTTCAGCGGAGTTTCGACCCCCGGGAACAATTGCACGGGGCGCAGGTTGATGTATTGATCGAGCTGA
>DASXPZ010000239.1:0-1596 GCA_036493275.1 Pirellulales bacterium | reverse complement strand
TCAAACGGCGATCGTCACCGGCGCCTCGCGCGGACTCGGCCGGGCGATCGCCATCGGACTGGCGCGGTCCGGGGCGCGCGTGGCCTGCGTTGCCCGCAATGTCGAAGCGCTGGCTTCGACGGTGGGCGAGATCACCGCGGCCGGCGGCGTGGCGCAGGCTTTTGCTTGTGACGTCGCCAACACCGACAGCGTGAACAACACGGTCGAGGCGGTGCTCGCCGCCTGGGAAAAAATCCACATCATGGTCAACAACGCCGGGATTACCCGCGACGGACTCATTCCGCGGATGGCGGACGACCAATGGGACGACGTGATCAACACCAATTTGCGCGGCGCGTTTCTGTTCACGCGCGCCGTCACTCGGCCGATGATGCAGCAGCGTTATGGGCGAATCGTGAATATCGCCAGCGTCTCCGGCCTGATGGGGAATCCGGGGCAGTCGAACTATTCGGCGTCGAAGGCGGGGATGATCGGGATGACGCGGAGCGTTTCGCGCGAGTTGGCCAGCCGTAAGATTACGGTCAACGCCATCGCCCCCGGTTTTATTGAAACCGAAATGACGGCCGCGCTGGGGGATAGTATCTTGGAAGAAGTCCAAACCCGAATTCCGGTTAAACGGCTCGGCAAGCCGGAGGAAATCGTGGGGGCGGTATTGTACCTCTGCAGCACGCCGGCCTCGTACATTACGGGGCAGGTGCTGACGGTCGACGGCGGCCTGACGGCCTGAACGACGTCGCTCCTAGCCGGGCTTTGTCCCACATCGAATCACTTCAAGGCGTTTGTGTCACGCTGCTTAGCGACGGTTGCGAGGTGGACATTATTTGCGACGAGCCGACGAGTAACAACCGACACGAGCGAGCGCGTGCGTGACCCGATGTGACCTTTCGCTCCGTGTCGGAGTCTAATCGAGAACGAGCCAGGATCGCACGGCCGACCGCGTCGCCCCCTCAGGCTGGGGCCGCACGGAAAGGCAAAGAGTGAACTTGGCCCATATGGACAGGCTGCGAAAAAGTCGCTATATCTTGACCGGCTTGACGGAACCCTTTAGTTTGCTGGGGGTTCGCGTTTTCTGGTGGCGGGATCGCCAGGGTTGGCGGGTCACGCCAGCCAACCGCAAGGCACAAGCAAGCATGAGCAAGGAGGACCAGTAAGGTGGCCTCAGTTAAAGAAAGAGTCATTGATATCGTCGCCGAGCAATTGGGCGTCAGCAAAGATCAGGTTTCGCCTGAAACCTCCTTTGTGAACGACCTGGGCGCCGACAGTTTGGACACCGTAGAACTGGTAATGGAACTCGAAGAAGAGTTCGATATAAACATCCCGGACGACGTCGCTGAAAAAATTCAGACCGTCGGCCAGGCCATCGAGCACATCGAGAACTTCCAAGCCAGTCGCCATAAATGAAACGACGCGTCGTCGTAACCGGACTTGGAGCCGTCACCTCCTTGAGCTGCAAGGTTGACGATCTCTGGCAACGGATCTGCCGCGGTGAAAGCGGCGTCCGCGCCTTGACTTCGTTCGACACGACGCAGTTCAAGGTGAAGTTTGGCGGCGAGATCCAAGATTGGACCACGGAAGGTTACATCTCATCTAAAGAGT
>DASXPZ010000238.1:0-6182 GCA_036493275.1 Pirellulales bacterium | reverse complement strand
GACGTCCGGCATTGGCCCTCGGCTCGCCAGAATCAGATCTGCGCAGAGGCCTGGCTTCCGGAGCTCGACGAACAGTTCGGCTTTACCGGCGAAGCGACGCTCGCGGTCCGCGTCCAATTGGCGGAATGGACCAGCGCTGCAGGAGACGTCGAGGAAGCGCTCACCCAATACGTGCGGTTGCTCGGTGACTTGCAGCGCGTGCTCGGAAAACAGCATCCACTCGCATTGAGGGTGCGCCGCAACGTAGCGGCCTGCACCGGCCAATCAGGCGACGCCGCTGGCGCGCTGAAACTGTTCGAGCAGTTGCAGCCGGACATGGCGAAGGCACTTGGCGCCGAACACCCCGACACGCTGGCAATTCGCAGTGAAATCGCCAACTGGACCGCCGAGAGTGGCGATGGAAGTCAGGCAATTGTCCTCTTTCAGAATCTCCTGGAGGATCAAGAGCGACTGTTAGGGCGAGATCATTTAGCTACTTTGCAGACTCGCAATAATCTCATTCTCTGGAAAGGAAACTCCGGCTTCGAGTCCGAAGCGATCCGCCTCTCGCGCAATTTACTGCCCGACCACGAACGCCTGTTCGGCAGGGATCATCCGACCACGCTACTGGCCCGAGACAACTTGATCTTTTGGACGGGTGAAAAAGGCGACTCGCAGAACGCGCTGCGCATGGCGAAAGAGTTGTTATCGGACTACGAGCGAGTGCTTGGCCCGGACCATCCAGACACATTGACGTTGCGCAGTAAGATCGCGTTTTGGACCGGCGGGACCGGGGACTCGAATTCCGCGTTGAGCCTGTTCGAGCAATTGCGTCCTGACCTGGAGCGCGTGCTGGGCCGTCTTCATCCCGACGCGTTGGCGGTGCGCAATAGCATCACTTTCTGGATGGGCGTGACGGGAGACGCGGCCGGCGCGCTGGCCGTGGCGCGCGAACTGATTCGAGATTGTCAACGCACGTTGGGCGCCGAGCACGCCACCACCGTGACCTTGGAGCGCCTGGTTGCCAATCTCGAGCAGCTTGAGCGGATTTCAGGTCCCAAGGAGCCCACGTGAAGAAGCCGGCGCACGCTAGCAGGCCCGGAGCCGATTTTCCGGCAATTCAAGCCAGCCGGTTCTTCCTCACGGCGGGAGACGCCTCCCAATTTCGGACGATTTTCGGTAAGAATAAGGCTGACGCCTGCCCCGGCGCCAAAAGCGGGTCCTCGCCACAGCCCCCCGAATAGGCCCGTTTCAAGGGAATGGTTCAATTGGGCTCGCTCCAATTGACCAGGACTGATCGCGACTCCTACCGTCCGACAATAGCGGCGGCCAGGCGCAACGCCGCGCCTGAAATAACTTCGCCAGCCTTCGCCTCACTTCGATCTCATGGCCCTGATTACACTTCGCGACGTCGATCTCCGCTTTCGAGGACCTCCGTTGCTCGACGGCGTCAGTTGCCAGATCGAGCCGGGCCAAAAGATTGGCCTGCTGGGGCGCAATGGCGCAGGCAAGACGACGTTGATGCGCTTGCTGTTGGGCGAAGTAACGCCCGATAGCGGGCAGATTCTCCTCTCACAGGGGGCGCGGATCGCGCTGCTGCCGCAAGACATTCCGGCGGACGTAACAGGGCGCGTCGTCGAGGTCGTGGCCAGCGGTTGGCAGACCGCCGAGGGTGAGGCCGAGCACTCCTGGCGGCAAGATCAGCAAACCGCACAGATCATCTCGCGAATGGAATTGCCGGCCGATGCGCAGTTCGCTGAGCTTTCGTCCGGCATGAAGCGGCGCGTGCTGCTGGCCCGAGCGCTAGCGCCTGCGCCCGATTTGTTGCTGCTGGATGAGCCGACGAACCATCTCGACGTCGACGCGATCACCTGGCTCGAAGAATTCTTGGCCCGCTGGCCGGGGACCTTGATCTTCGTCACGCACGACCGGATGTTTCTCCGCAAGCTGGCCACCCGAATTCTGGAAATCGATCGCGGGCGATTGTTCGATTGGTCGTGCGATTACGATACCTTCCTGGTCCGCAAAGAGGCCGCGCTGCACGCCGAAGAGAAGCAGAACGAACTGTTCGACAAGCGTTTGGCCGAGGAAGAGGTTTGGATCCGGCAAGGGATCAAAGCCCGGCGGACTCGCAACGAGGGGCGCGTGCGGGCGCTCGAACAGATGCGGCGCGTCCGCGCCGAGCGGCAGGGACAAACCGGCAAGGTGCAACTGGCGATTCAAGAGGGTCAACGCAGCGGCGCCCTGGTGGCAGACGTCGAGCGGATTTCCTTCGCCTATAGCGAGCGCGTGATCGTCCGTGATTTTTCGACCAGTGTGATGCGCGGCGACAAGATCGGCGTAATCGGCCCCAACGGCGCAGGAAAAACTACGCTGTTGCGAATGCTGCTGGGCAAGCTTGCGCCGCAAACGGGCAAGGTGCGACTCGGAACCAATTTGCAGATCGCCTACTTCGACCAGTTGCGCGAGCAGTTGAACGACGACGCCTCGGTTCAAGAAAATGTCGGAGACGGCTACGACACCGTGCAGGTGGGCGGAAAGCCGCGGCACATCATCGGCTACTTGCAAGATTTTTTGTTCAATCCGGAGCGAGCCCGCACTCTCGTTCGCTTTCTCTCCGGCGGTGAGCGGAACCGGGTGCTGTTGGCCAAGCTGTTCGCCAAGCCGGCTAACGTGCTGGTGCTGGACGAGCCGACGAACGACCTCGACGCCGAAACGCTGGAGATGCTCGAAGAACGGCTGACTCAATTCGATGGGACGGTGCTGCTGGTGAGCCACGATCGTGAGTTCCTGAATAACGTCGTCACCAGCACGATCGTATTCGACGGCGGCGACGTGAAAGAATATGTCGGCGGCTACGACGATTGGTTGCGGCAGCGCTCGCCGCGACAACCAGCGCAAGTCGAGACTGCCCGCCGCGCGACGCAGGCCGCCAACGGAAGCAAAGCCGCGGATCCGCCGGCGACGTCATCCTTTCCGTCTAAAAAACGGAAGCTGAGCTACAAAGAAGAGCAGGAACTGCAAACCCTGCCGGCGACGATCGAAAGACTGGAAAGAGCAATCGGCGAGTTGCATCAGGAGATGGCCCAACCTCGGTTTTATCAGCAGCCGGGCGAACAGATTGCGGCGAGCCAGGCGCGATTGAAGCAAATAGAGACCCAGTTGGCTACCGCGTACGCGCGGTGGGAAGAGCTAGAGGCGTTAGTCAGTCAGTAGCGTTGCGAGGCGCCGCGGATGCGATTGTTTGCCGGAACGCCGTATGATCGACCGCCGAAGTGCGATCGTTGCGGCGCGCTCGAAGCAGAGTGCAAATGCCCGCCACCGTCTGCGCCGCGCGTGCCACCCGAAAACCAAATATTGCGGTTGGCCGTCGAGAAACGAAAGAAAGGGAAGATCGTCACATTAGTCAGCGGTCTGGAAGGTCCGGCCGAGCATCGGGCTGAACTGCTCACACAATTGAAAAACATTTGCGGCGCCGGTGGAACGATGCAAGATGATTTGCTCGAACTGCAAGGCGCCCACCAGGAGCGGCTGCGCGAAGCGCTCATCAAATTGGGATATCGCGTGCGTCCGTAGTTGGACGGCTTGAGACAAACCTTCGACACTCATCATCTGTTTTGCTAGAGGATTTCCGCGTCATGGCCGTGTTGTTGCAGATCGAAAACGCTCATAAGAGCTACGGAGAGCAAATTCTGCTCGAAGGCGCCGAAGCCACGTTGACCGACAACGCCAAAGTTGGCTTCGTAGGCCGCAACGGCGCCGGCAAAAGCACGCTCCTCCGCTGCCTGTTGGGAGACGAAGAGCTCGATCGTGGCCAGATCGTGCGCCATCCCAAGCTCCGTTTGGGCTACTTGCGGCAGCACGATCCATTTCAACCCGGCGAGACAGGTATTGATTTCTTGATGCGCGACAGCGAGCAGCCCGACTGGAAATGCGGCGAGGTAGCCGGCCAGTTCGAGCTGAAAGGGGCTTACCTCGAAGGCCCCATCGCCAAGCTTTCCGGCGGTTGGCAAACCCGCTTGAAGCTGGCGGCGCTGTTGCTCCACGAGCCGAACTTGCTTCTGCTAGACGAGCCGACGAACTTTCTCGACTTACGCACGCAGATCTTGCTCGAGCATTTTCTGCGAGACTACCAGGAGACCTGCCTGATTGTGTCGCACGATCGCGCGTTCCTCAGCGCCACTTGCACGCAAACGCTCAGCCTGGCGCGCGGAAAGCTGACGATGTTTCCCGGCAAGATCGAAGCGTATTTGGAATACGAAAAAGAGCGTCGCGAGCACGACGAGCGCTCGAACGCCACCACCCTGGCTAAGCGCCGCCAACTCGAAGAATTCATCGCCAAAAACCGGGCCCGCGCCAGCACCGCCACCCGCGCCAAAAGTAAAAGCAAGCAACTCGAAAAGCTGGAAATGGTCGACATCGCCAGCGACGAGCCGACGGCCAACATCCGGGCGCCCATCGTCGAACCGCGCAAGGGGCCGGCGCTCCGCTGCAAGGGCGTGGCCATCGGCTACCCGGAGCGCGAGATCGCGTCAGGCATCGATCTCGAATTCGATCACGGCACGCGGCTGGCGATCGTCGGCGATAACGGACAGGGAAAGACCACGTTTCTGCGAACCGTCGTCGGCTCGCTCGAACCCTTGGCGGGCGAGCTTCGCTGGGGCTACGGCTGCCAGATCGGCACCTACGCACAACACGTCTACACCAGCCTGCCAGACCAAAAGACGGTCCTCGATTATCTGGAGTACAACGCCGCGCCGGGCACAAAGAACCAGGAGATTCTCGACGTGGCCGCGGCGCTCCTCTTCCGTGGCGAGCAGGTCAAGAAGCGAATCTCGGTCCTCTCCGGGGGCGAGCGGGCCCGGCTCTGCATGGCCAGCCTGTTGCTCAGTCAATACAACGTGCTGGTGCTGGACGAGCCGGGTAACCATCTGGACGTCGATACGGTCGAAGGCCTGGCTGAGGCGCTGATCGCCTACAAGGGGACCGTGATCTTCACGAGCCACGACCGGCACTTCATGAAGCGCGTGGCGACCAGCATCGGTGAAGTGCGCGACGGCCGGGTGGTCAACTATCGGGGCGACTACGACTCGTATCTCTATTCGGTCAACAAAGAGATCGACGACGGCGAGCGAGAACAGAAATCGAAAATGGCCAAGGCGCCCGCCAGCGTCGGCAAGGCCCCCAAAGCGCCGCCCCGTCCTGCCCGGCGGACCGAAAAAGAGGTCCGCAAAGAAATCACGACGTGGGAAAAGACAATCGCCCGGCTCGACGGCGAAAAGAAAATCGCCAGCGGCCAATTACTGTCAGCAACCGACCCAGAAGAGGCATTACGCTTGCACAACGAAGTCCAGGCCCTGACAACGCAACTGGCCGACGCCGAAGAACGCTGGTTCCGCTTGCAGGAAGAGATTGGCGAGGTCGAGTAAAAGCGCTCCGCCGATCAGTGTTCTTCGCCGGTCTGCACGAACATGGCGACGTGAAAGACTTCTGCCCGCTCGAACACTCGTATGTGGCAATTGGCTGTGCTTCTTGCTTTGCGCTTCGTAAGATCTAAGATCGGCGCTTCTTCGTTTCGACCCAAGGGAACCCCGGTCGGCGGAAATTCTTCCTTCTTCAAGGTTTCTTCCAAGCGAGCAAACCACTCCGGGCGACCGCCTTCGGCCGATTTCGGCAAATCGAGATCGAGCGAATACCAGGTTGTGCCGGGACCGTTGAGCGCTACCGAAGTAACCCGTTCCGGCAGAAAGATGGCCAGCGCGGCCTCGGGAATAAGCTGCCCACCTCGCTTCGGCGGTTGCAGCGTAGGCATGGCCTCGAAGACTTCGGACAACGTCGGCGTCGCCTGCTTGGCCGCCGAACGGACCGACCATTCGAGCTCGACCCCGACGGTCGGCGATTGGGCGAAGGGAAAGAGGCCGGGAATCCCCATCCGAACCTGCTCCTCGCAACCTTCGATTTCACGCCGAAACGCCATCGGAAGTTTTTGATCGGGCGACTCGACAGATTTGAATCCGATTTCCGTCATTTTCTTCTCGAATCGCGCTTTCGTCTCGTCGGGCTGGCCGCGGACTCCGCTCGACTGTCCAAACTTCCAGGTCCACGCGGGGCGGCCGTCGATCATGCGAAACTGACACCAGGGATACGCGCGGACAACTTCCTCTTCCTTAAAGAGCGCTAAGAGCCCCTCCGGCAGAACGATG
>DASXPZ010000237.1:0-5937 GCA_036493275.1 Pirellulales bacterium | reverse complement strand
AGCAAGGCGGCCGCCCGGCTGACCGCCCAATTTGCCGGACACACGGTAGAGAAAACGTACTGGGCCCTGGTTTCAGGCGACGTTTCGCCGGCGTCGGGCCGGTTAGTGGGCTACGTCAAGAAAGACGAGCGCCACCGGAAGATGCACTGGGCCGCTGTTGCTCAGGAGGGGGCGCAGGAAGCGCGGCTCTCTTACCGCGTTCTGGGAGCCACGCCGCTCGGAACGCTGCTTGAAGTCTTGCTCGAAACAGGTCGCAAGCATCAGATCCGGCTGCAACTTGCGCACGAAGGATGGCCAGTGATCGGTGATCGAAAATACGGCAGCCAGGCAATGTTCCCACAGGGGGTTGCCTTGCATAGTCGCCGTCTGGTTTTCACCCATCCCACGCGCGACGAAAGGCTCGACCTCGTCGCTCCGTTGCCAGCTTCTTGGGCAAAGGCGCGGCTCGAATAAAACCGCGGCCACAAGCTCGACCCGAGGGAATCGTCGGCCTGTTCGAATCGGCTCGTCGGCAAACGGCAGGCTTTGGCGCCAGAACGGCGATGTGACAAGCCTGTCGCTCCTCCACGAGTCTCATACGTGCGACCACTGCGGAATCTGTTGCGAAAGCCCACTGGCGGCTTCCCATTTGCCCGACTCGGCCGACAAGAACGCGAACCCTCGATCACCCCGCAATCCATGGATCCCCACGAACTCGTGCAGGTCAATGATTTGTTTTGAGCGAACATAACGCTCGCCCTCCCACACTAGTAGTGCCGCCTTAGCGACGCCACCGGACTCCAGATTTTCCAGAAGCTCAAATCTGCGAAGACCTTGCATGACGTTTCCTCCTGCGATTTGGGGCGTTTCTGATACGCCTAGTATCGAGTTCCGGGCTCTGGAACTCTTACAATTTCGTTATTTTAATATTACGCAATCGTAATGTTGAAGGCAAGTGGAATGTTGGAGTTGTACGATCTTCCGGGTTTGCGCCCCTTCGCCGAGAAGTATGAGGAGGGCAGAGTCTTTGGAATTCTCAGCGAATCGGCCACTGACGCTAATTCTCGCGATGAACTGTGTAGATCAAACCCCAATCCGCTGGTCTTGCCGCGACCTGGCGGAGAGATCCATTTCGGCCGTTGCCCTCTGGATGTAATTGCACATTCGATCGCCTCCACCACCCCACTGGCGCCGGTCAGCGCGCATCCCCCGCTAATGAGCTACTTTCATTGCGGTAAATTCACAGTCGGTTGCTTGGCCGAAAGTGCGACGCGCACTATGCTAAACGTAAATAGGGACAATGGTGCGCAGGTGGCCAGATACCGCGCATTTGGAACGAAGTGGAGGTCGGCGGCGTCGAATCCGTCGAGTGGCGGCCCGTTGGTTGATGGAGCCGCCCTAGGCGAAATCTAGGTAGCAGACACGTCGTGGCCAACAGCATCAAATCCGTGTTTCAGCAAGCCGCGCTAGGCAGCTCTCTCTTGACGCAAGAAGAGTTGGACGAGGCGGTGGCTTTGTTGACAAAGGAAGGCCAGGCTGAGCCCAACGACGAACAGCTCGCCTCGCGACTTGTCGCGCTCGGCCGGCTGAACCGCTGGCAAGCTGAGCAGCTCCGCCTTGGCCAACAGAAATTCAATCTCGGTGATTACCACATCATCGATTCCATCGGCCAAGGCGGGATGGGGCACGTCTTCAAGGCCGAGCACGCCTTGATGGGACGAATTGTCGCGGTCAAAGTTCTACCGCGCAGCAAATCAACGCCCGAAGCGGTCGCCAGCTTCTTCCGCGAAATGCGGGCTCAGGCGCAGTTGGATCACCCCAATCTGGTCCGCGCCTTCCACGCCGGCAACGATGGCAACGTCTACTTCCTGGTCACAGAATATGTGCCAGGCGCTGACTTGCGCCGCTTGATCCGCCGTCGCGGAAAAATCGGTATGGGAACCGCCGCGGTGATCATCACGCAAGCCGCCAAAGGACTCGATCACGCCCATAGCCGTGGTCTGATCCATCGCGACGTGAAGCCGGGCAACCTGCTCGTCACGCCCGAAGGACATACGAAGGTCTCTGACCTCGGCCTGGCCGGCTACTTTACGGAAGACGCTCCCAGCGACGGCCGCACCGGCAAAATTGTCGGCACAGCGGATTATCTGTCGCCGGAACAAATCATGACGCCCGATCGGCTGACCGCGGCCAGCGACATCTACTCGTTGGGCTGCACGCTTTACTACTCCGTGACGGGCAAGGTCCCCTTTCCCGGGGGCACGACGCGCGACAAGGCCCGCGCGCATTGCCAACTTCCTCCGATCGACCCGCATCGCTTCAATTCGGAATTGCACGACGAGTTCGTCGAAGTCATTGCGGACATGATGGCGAAGAGCATCGACGAGCGGATTCAAACGGCGGCCGACGTGGTGGCGCGGCTTGAGCCGTGGTCAGGTGATTTCGAAGCCGCTGCGGCTGAGATTGCGTCGTCCGAGCCGGCCGCGCCCCCGGTGATGGCGCCTCCCCGCTCTCGACCGATCGCGGTGTCGATGCGCGATACCGAAACAAACTTCCTGATTCAGCCCGCCATCGAGCCAGGCGCGCCGGAAAGCCCCAGCCAGGCCTCGGTCGGCACGCAACCCGTGAACGCCTTCGATGAGGAAACGCTACCTATCTTGGAGACCGAGCAGTTTGCGCCGCTTCACCCGGTGCATCGATCGGAGTTCTCTCGATTGCCAGAGTGGCTGCAATGGATGATGATTCTGGCCGTGGCGGTGGCCGGCATCTCGGTGGCGTCGATCGTGCTGAGCTGGTTGTTTATTGGCTAGTCGTTTTGGCGATGAAGCCACTCATCGACCTGAGAGCACATCCAACAATCGCGACCAGGCTTCGCTCCGCGCCTTGCAATCGGCCGGACCGGCGTCTTTGGTTTCGCCCGTGCGGAAGAAGCCGTGTCCCGCGCCGGCGTACGTGACCGCTTGTAAGTCTCTGCCGGCGGCTTGCATTTGGCCTTTTACTTTTGAGACTTCGCCGCTGATCCGCGCGTCGTTCTCGGCGTAAAAGCCGAATATCGGCGCCTTGATTCGTTTCATGGCCTCTGCCGACGGCGCAGCACCGTAGAAGACGGCGGTGGCGAGGACGTCCGGATTGTGCGCCGCGTACAGAAACGATTGGGCCCCTCCCCAACCAAAACCAGCCACCGCGACACGCCGATCTCCGCCCGATAAATTACGAGCGTAGTCGAAGACCGCGTCGAGATCGGCCGCGACCTGCTCCGGCTTGAGATCGTAGATCGCGGCCCGCGCCGCGGCCACGGTTTCAAAGCTGTCGGTTCCGCTTCCTTTGGCGGCCACGTTGCTGAGCAAATCAGGCGCGATGGCGATGAAACCTGCTTCGGCAAGTTGGTCCGCCAGGCGGCGCTCCCAACTCGTCAGCCCTCGATCTTCGTGCACAATGATGACTACGTGCGCCGGCGTTTCCACCTGTGGGTAAACCACCAGGACCCGGACCGTTCGATCTGCCGTGGACTTGATTTCAACGAAATCCTGCCGCCTGAGCGACTTCTCATCGCCGCGAGACGGCGCCGGCTGAATCGCAATGCAAGTCGCAACCAAGAGCTGCGCCAGCGCCGAAAGCCGACTTCCCAACGACAGTATTCTTCGTGCACTCATCGCCCTAACCACTTTGCGGGTTAAAACCATGCCAGCAAACGCAGCCCCCTCGAAGAATTTGCCTGCGCCATGGCCGTAAGCAAGCCAGACTTTCAACGGTCTCCTAAGAGCATACGGCGCAGCGAGCGCCGGAGAGTTTGCTTGTGCAATTTGTGCGGGCGCGCGATAACACGATCGTAGGGGGGATTTCGCGTCCGTTTTCTCGCAAGGGGGGAATGCCATGTTCGACCCAACTTCGCGTCGAGGTTTTTTGCAGGCGGGGAGCGTGGGAGCGTTGGCCGCCGTGGCTGATCTGTCGTTCGTCGGCAAATTACGGCCGGTCTCAGCGGCCGAGGCGCAGCTCGATCCCAAGATCGTGCAGTTTCAGCCCGAGATCGAGCCGCTGGTGCGGCTGTTGGAAGAAACGCCGCGCGAACGGCTGCTGGAAGAAGTGGCCGGTCGAATCAAGGCCGGCCTGACCTATCGCGAAGTCCTGGCGGCCCTCTTGCTCGCCGGCGTGCGCAACGTGCAGCCGCGTCCCAGCGTCGGCTTCAAGTTTCACGCCGTGCTGGTCGTCAACAGCGCCCACCTGGCGAGCCTCGCTTCGCCCGACGAGCTGCGCTGGCTGCCGATTTTTTGGGCGCTCGATTACTTCAAGTCCGCGCAGGCCCAGGACGTTCGTGAAAATAACTGGACGATGGCGCCGGTGAACGAGTCGTCGGTCCCCGCGGCCCACAACGCGCGGCAGGCCTTTGTCGACGCGATGGATCGCTGGGACGAAGGGGCAATCGACGTCGCCACCGCCGGCATGGTGCGCACCACTGGCGCGAACGAGATATTCGAGATGTTCGTCCGCTACGGCGCCCGCGATTTCCGTTCGATCGGCCACAAGGCGATTTTTGTCGCCAATAGCTGGCGAACGCTCGGCGCCATCGGCTGGCAATACGCTGAGCCGGTGCTGCGCTCGCTGGCCTACGCGCTGCAAGCCCGCGAAGGGGATGGGCCGCCTGACAGCGACGCGCCGGCCGATCGTCCCTGGAAGCGCAACGTCGAATTGGCGAAACAAATCCGCCCCGAGTGGCAGGAAGGCAAACCGGATGACGGCGCCACGACCGAACTGCTCGCCGCGCTGCGGACTGGCTCAGAGGAAGAGGCGCCGCGGGCCGTGGTCGAGATGATCAATCGCGGCGTCGCGGTTCAGTCGATCTGGGACGCCCTCTTGGTCGGCGCCGGTGAACTGCTGGCTCGGCAACCCGGCATCGTCGGTCTGCACGCGGTCACCAGCAGCAACGCGCTGCGGTATGGTTACGAAGCGAGCGCCAGCGACGACACGCGGCGGATGCTGCTCTTGCAGAACGCGTCGTTCTTGCCGCTGTTTCGCCAGGCGATGGAGCGCCGCGGCGGGGCGCTGGCCGACATCAAGCTCGACACGCTCGAGCCACTGGCGCCACAAAACGCCGAGACGGGCGTCGCCGAGATCTTCGCCGATATCGACAAAAACCGGTTAGAAGCCGCCCGCAAGGCGCTGGCCTACGCGCGGAGCACAGATCGCCCGGCGCCCTACTTCGAGACAGCCCGCACGCTCGTCTTCTTGAAAGGGAAAGACTCGCACGATTACAAGTTCAGCTCAGCGGCGATTGAGGATTACTATCACGTCTCGCCCGGCTGGCGCGATCGCTATCTGGCGTCGACCGTGTTCAATTTGCGCGGCTCCAGCGCGGCCGATAACCCGTTGGCGCAGCGGGCACGAGCGGCGCTGGGGTAATCGCCCCTAAGATGGTGGAAGCTGAAGTTGATGTAGTAGGTCACGCACGCTGTGCGTGACAGCTGCGCGATTCGGCGCAATAGTCGCGCACGGGGTGCGTGACCCACCGCTTGCTCGGCGGGAGCCTCGCACTCCCGTCCCACGCGCACTCCCGTCTATTAGCGTGATCGTCTCTTCGCGTGGTGGTGTGGCGCAAGTGATGACGCGGTCGGTCGATTCACTCGCCACCTGCGGCGGCTTTGGCCGCGGCGCGAGCCGCTTGAGCCAGTGACCGCTCGATCAACAGGTTCTGCACGGCCATGCTTGTGGCGACTTCGCGCGACCAATAAGGCGGGACGTGTCCGCCTGGCGATTCGGCGTAGACGAACGGAATGTTGTGGTCCATCAGCAGCTTGCTGAAGCGGCGGCTGCTGTCGATCAGTCGGTCTTCGGTTCCGCAATCGACGTAGATGTGTGGCAACTGTGCGCGATCGACTTTCAACACCAGCTTGAACGGATCGTGCGCGTCGCACTCTTCGACGGTCAGAAAGATCTTGCCGCTCGGCGTTCGTTTCTTCGGCG
>DASXPZ010000236.1:0-3191 GCA_036493275.1 Pirellulales bacterium | reverse complement strand
CATCTATCTCGTCGTGCTCGCTCACCTGATCGAGCGCTTGGGCCGCAGCGATTGGGGGCGTTTATTCACGTTCGCCGCCGCATGCTTTGCGACCTACCTGACCACATTCTCGAACACATTCAACAATCACACCGTGGCGGCGTACACCGCACTCTTCGCGGTCGCCCCCATCTTGTGCGGCCGACTGTCGCCGGCGGGATTCGCCGTCAGCGGGTTGTTCGCTGGCCTGACGGCCGCATTCGAATTGCCCGCCACCGCATTTGCCGTCGCGCTCGGGGTCGTCGCATTGACGATCAATTGGCGGCGCGCGTTGCTGTGGTTTGCTCCGGCCGCGCTACTGCCGATCGTCGGCCAACTGGCGCTCAATTATGCCGAGTTCGGCGACTGGAAGCCCGCCTACGAAAAGCTCGATAGCGAGTGGTACCGGTACGAAGGCAGCCACTGGAACGCCCAAGGTGCGGCCCGCCGCGGCATCGACTATGCCGGGGATCGCGAATCGCGGCCGACCTACGCATTCCACTTGCTGGTCGGGCATCACGGCCTCTTCAGCCTCACGCCGATCTGGCTGCTCTTGCTCGCGGGGTACGACCGCATCATCTCCGGGCGGTGGCGCTTCGATTCGAATTGGCGTCGCGTGTCGCTGGCGACCGCGGCCGTGTCGGTGATCGTGATTGTGTTCTTCGCAGGCGTAGTCAGTACGGTGAACTACGGCGGCTGGACGAGCGGCCCCCGCTGGTTCTTTTGGCTCACGCCGCTGTGGCTGCTCACCATCTTGCCCGCCGCGGATTGGCTTGGCGCGTCGCGCCTCGGTCGCGGATTCGCGTATCTCTTGCTGGCATTCTCGGTTTTCAGCGTCAGCTTTGTCGGCATCAACCCCTGGCGGCATCCATGGATCTATCAGGCAATGGAGGCGTGGGGCTGGAAGGGATATTAAAGGTCGGATGATTTTGCCTTATAATCTGTGTCATGTTCGCGCCGCAGCGGGATTGGGCAGACTTCGAAAATCGAACACGCGCTGCTGAGATCGCTTGGCTGCGCAGTCTCACCCCCGCGGACAAATTTGCCATTTATTGCGACCTGTTCAGTCTCGTCCATGAAGTTCCCGATCCCCGCGTGGACCGCCATCGGCTGGAGCAGCGGCGCTGGCAACAGAAACTCGCCGACCGCCGCACTGCGGTCGAAGCCTTTCGAAAGCTGGATGAATGGCGTGGACGAACCAATTAAGACGACTTTGATTGACGTGGTCGACCTTCTTGAGCAGCAAAGCGTGCGCTACGTATTGATCGGCGCCCTCGCGGCGTCGCTGCGCGGCCAACCGCGCGTCACCGCAGACGTCGATTTGGTGATTCGCGCCGACGTGGCTCGCGCGCTTCGACTGATATCGTCGCTTGCCACTTCGAGATTTGAGCCGCTGTTGCCCGACGTCGAAGAAGTCGTGAAACGCTCATTGATCGTGCCGTTACGGCACCGTTACACCGGTGTCAAAGTGGATATGGCACTCGGGCTTTCGGGGTTCGAGCAACAACTGATCGACCGCGCTGAAGATGTGACGATTGCTGGTCTGTCCATACGGGTAGCGACCGCGGAGGACCTTTTGCTCATGAAAGTCTTGGCGCGACGACCCCGCGACGATCAGGACATCCACGGCATCATTGCCGCACGGGGTGCGACGATGGATTGGGATTATTGCCGGCGCGTCGCGCGCGATCTCGGCGAGGCATTATCGCAAGACTTACTGACGCGCATTCAGGACCTTTCTTCGCACGTGCACGAGGACGAAGCATGATTCGAGTTCGGATCGTGCCCTCGATCGTTGCGCTGATTGTAATGGCAACATCGTCTGGCGCCGACGATCTGCCGCGGCCCATCGATGTGCCGCTGGCGACACAGTATTTTCAAGAGGCCGCCCGCTTGTGGAAAGCCGACGGCGGCAAACTTTGGGGCCGCTCGCTCGAAGGCCCCCTCATGTTCGTCGATCGCGCGACGCGGCTGGCGGTGACCAATCGCGCCGACTCCGAGGGCCATCTTCACGCCGAGGGCGGCGTCTTCGCCGGCAAGCTGCCGGACACGGTCAGCGTCGCGAATACGTCGACAAAATGGGCCGGCGTCGATTGGATCATGATCCTTTGGCCGTTGCCGACGAACGACACCGAACGCCGCGCGCTGATGATGCACGAATCGTGGCATCGCATTCAAAAAGATTTAGGGTTTCCGTCGACCGGCCCCGGCAATGGGCATCTCGACACGTTCGACGGGCGCTATTGGCTGCAACTCGAGTGGCGCGCATTAGCCGTGGCACTTCGGCAGCGCGGCGACCAGCGCCGACAGGCCGTTGAAGACGCCCTGGTCTTCCGCGCCGAACGCCGGACCAAGTTCAAAGAGGCGGCCAACGACGAACGGCTGATGGAAATGCACGAGGGCCTGGCCGAGTACACGGGAGTTCGACTCAGCGGCGTCGAACCGGCCGCACGTGAACTTTATGTGGCCGGCGAGATCGATCGCCGTCCCCCGGAATTGCCGACATTCGTCCGCTCGTTCGCTTATTTGTCCGGCCCCGCTTACGGCTTATTGCTGGACGACGCAGCGCCCGACTGGCAGCGAAAAGCGAAATCGACCGATGATTTCGGTGCGCTGCTGCAAACGGCTCTCGCCATCAAGCTGTCAGACCCGACCGCCGCCGATTTGCTCGCGCGCAGCCGCCGTTATGACGGCGACAAGCTACGGCAAAGCGAAGAAGAGCGCGACGTGAAGCGCCGTGAGCGCATCGCCGAACTCAAAGCCCGATTTGTGGACGGCCCCGTGCTCACGATCCCGCTCGAAAAGATGCAAATCTCATTCAACCCCAGCGCCATGCAGCCGCTCGAAGGTCACGGCGCCGTGTACATGACCGCCCGAATCACAGGAACCTTTGGGATTCTGACAGCGCCACAAGGCGTCTTGATGAGCCCGGACTTTAAGCATGCGACCGTCCCCGCGCCGAAGGACCACGAAGCCCGGCCGATAACCGGCGACGGCTGGACGCTGCAACTCGCCGACGGCTGGCGTCTAAAGCCGGGCCAACGCAAAGGCGATTGGGAAGCGGTCACTGAGAAGAAGTAATTCTCCCCGGCGCTACCAGCTTGCCACAGCGAACCACAAATAGGTCCGGCTTGCCGAGCCGGACCTGGTCCCGCCCGGCAGGCGGGACCTAC
>DASXPZ010000235.1:0-9196 GCA_036493275.1 Pirellulales bacterium | reverse complement strand
CTTCGAACTCCCGATCGGTCGAGACTATCGCGTGCTCGATGCAATTGGAGCCGCCAGCGGCGTGTCGAATAAGGTCGTCGACACGGTGGTCGTTTGTCGGAAGACGGCGAACCCGGAAAAAACCGCGCTGATTCAGGTCAGCTTGCACGAAGCGTCGCGCGATCCGGCCGAGAATATCATCTTGGCGCCGGGAGACGTCGTGCAGGTCGATCCGACGCCGAAGACTCTGATCCGAGACGGCTTCAAGTACGTCGGCTTCGGCGTCATTCCGGTTACGATGCTCATTGCCCGCGGCGGCTTGTAAGAGCCGGACGCATTCCTCTGCCCACCGGATTTCATTCCGATTTCGCGCATTCTGGCCCGAAAGCGGTTCGTTTCCGCCTCCCACGCGATTTCAAGTTCCGATGGCGCGGCGCGGATGATGAAAATGTAATGCGGCAAGCCGCCGCGTCGGCCGTCTCGAAGCGCCGCGAGTCGCCTTTTCGTCATAGAGTTTTAACAGAAACGAACCACGACGCTCCCGGGACATTCGCGAAAGGAACCACAGCCATGACGCGACGTCTGTTAGCAACAGCGATCACTTGTTTCGTATTGGGGTGCGCCGCAAACGCTCAGGCCTACCACGGCGGTGGTGGAGGACACGGCGGAGGTGGACACAGTGGTGGTGGACACAGTGGCGGAGGACACAGTGGCGCGAGCGGTCATTCCGGCTCTAGCGCCAGCCATGCGAGTCATCAGGTGGCCTCGCACAAAAGCGGTAACTCCGGCGCGCAAGCCGCCGGCGCCAAGGGGGGTCGGCAACAGCATCATCACAGCGCGAAGCACGACGAGCGCCACGCCACAAAAGATCGCAGTAACGTCAGTAAGGATCGCAGCAATGTCCATCAGGACAAACAGCAACTTCAGAGCCAGCGGAGCGCGCTAGCAGCCGATCGCAAAAACGCCGCCAGCGATTGGCAAAAGCTCCAGAGCGATCGAGCCGCCGGCAACACTTCGCAATTGCAGGCTGATCGAGCCAAGCTGCAAGGCGACATAAGCGCCATCCGCTCCGCGCGTAACACCCTCTCGCGCGATGAGCGAAACCTGAACGCGGATCGCGGCTCTCTGCGTCACGACGAACGCCGATTGGGTCGCGACGAGCGCGGCTTGCAGCGCGACCGAAGTCGTTCGACCTCGGCGCCGACAGGCGCCAAGCCAACCCCGCCGGCGCCTACCGGCGCTGCATCGACTGGCGTCGCTAGCGCCAGCACGTAAGCAGCCAAGCGCGGCGGCGGACGATGGCTAAGAGAGACCATGGCTAAGAATCGTCCGCCGCTTCCGTTGGTTCAAGCAACGTCGGCCTCGGGCAATCGCAATACGCGCATCCGCGGCGGCGAGTAGATCCGTTTGAGCAACCAGGCGATCGCCGCAATTTCGGCGACGGCGCCAATCGCGGCCACTCCCAGCGGCCCCATGAAGCGGAGCGCCGAAACCAATTCGTCCGGCTCGTTCTTGCCGACCGGATTCCGCGGCGGGAAATCTCGCCAATGTTGCGCCAGCCAGGCCACCGCCACGGTCAGGGCAATTACCAGGCAGACGAGCGTGATCGGGTTGAGCATCGCTCGCCCGAAGGGGACCTCTTCTTCCGCTTCTTCAAGCGGCCGGCCGAGCGCTTGCTGGACTGTGGCGCCAAGGGCGTCGCGATCTTCGACGCTCGGGCATTCGATTTCCTGCCGTTTCACTTTCCCCCGCCGCTCGTAGGCGACGATGGCCGTTTTGCTCCCTAGCGGCAACTCGAGATAGCGGAAGTCGTCAAGCGGAATGACAATGCATTCTGGCGAGGGGGGCTCGGCGCCGCGCTTCAAATGATCTGAGAGCGCCTGCAGCGATCCATTGGCGTCGATTTGAAAGAAGATCGCCCGCTCGGTGACTACGATCAGCGCGGCGCCGCCAGTAAACGAATAAACCCACTCCGCGAGCACCCGCCCCATCCAACCGGCCGGCCACGGCGGCTCGGGAGGCCATTTGAAATTCGCCGCCGCGACGCAAGCGCCCACGAGTGCGCCAAGAATAACGCCGGGACCGCACAGCGCCCATTCGATCAGCCCGGCCATGCCGCCGATCGCGCCGCCGATAATCGTTCCGCACCAGACCGGCGTTGTGCGGCCGGAGCGAATGTGGCGGCCGATCGGCTTGGCGATCTCGATCAGCCCGCGGCGGACAATTGCTGACGACATCGGTTCTACCCCTTTGTGCCCAAGCCTGAACGAATGGAATTGCGGAATCGTGATCTCGACTCTGGGCGAGCGATCACGGAGCAGATTACCGCTGGGATAGAAACTTTTCCAGCGGTTCAATCGCCGAGCAGCGGCCGGTTGATCTCGGTTCGCCATTTGGCGGGGTCCGGGCTCGACTCGGGACCGTAGGCGTAGAACTCCCACAGATCCGGCGCGGGCTTGTGTCCGTTCGCGGCGATCCAGGCTTCGAACTCACCCCAGGCGGCGCCGAGGCCGTCGTACGGGCCTTGATAGATCGTTCTGGCAACGCGCGCCGCGCGGATCTCGCTCCCTTGCACGCGGCCGACAGGCGTCACCGCCCGAGAAACCGGCACGCCGACTTCGAAATCGAAGATCTTGGGATCCATCCGATAGTGATAAGAAAAAACCGGCCCGGCCGGGCCGATACCCTGCGCGGCAACCGCCGCCATCACTTCGGTGATCGCCGGCGCCATCACGCTTTGGATTTGCTCGCGCGGGATCGTATGGCGAACGACGGCGGTTAACAGAGCTGTGGACTGTGTAATGATGGGCGTTTCGATCATGACGCATTGTCTCCGCTGCAAGTTGTTGGGACGCCAGCGCACAGGCGCGCGCGAAATTCAGCGCGCAAGCGCGCGGGGGAACGCTACCCGGCCGAACCATCGGGACTAGCCAGCACGACAGTGTAACCATCGGGATCGCGCAGCCAAAGCTCCCAATGGTTCGGTCCGCCGTCGCCGTCGGGCGGATTGCGATGCCGCGGCAGGACGACCTCGGCGTTTAATTCCGCGGCGCGAGCCGCGGCCGCGTCGAAGTCGTCGATCTCGAACCACAACAGCACGCCATTGCCGTACGGCGGCTTGCTCGGATCGCCAATCGGCCCATGATGATGCCCAACGTCCCAGCGATGCAGTTGCATAACCAGCGCGCCGCCGGAAACCAACCGCTCGTACTCCGGCCCGCCATGATCGCTGCGGCAAGCGAGCAACCGCTGATACCAGTGGCTACTTTCTTCGACGTCGCGCACACAAATCAGAGGCTGGGGTCGCATGTCAATCTCCTTCCCCGGTCGTGCGGCCGGTGGCTACGTCGAATTCGTAGACTGCCGGGATGAGCATGGCGGCGGTGGTGAAGCCGTACGCGGCCGCCACGGCCAGGAAGACGCCCAGCGTCTGGTCGTTCAGAAAACTTGTCAGCGCGTAGAACGTGGCGAAGGGGACGACGAACGACGCGATCCAGATGGCCGTTGACGCGTTGCGCCAGCCCAGCGCGGCCACCAGGCTGAAGCCTCCGCCGGCGACGATCAATAGAAACGGCTGCAACTGCACGGTGAACGCGCCGCTGAACGCGACCATGATCCGCATGCAGGTGGCGATGCCGATGAACAGAAAGAAAACCGTCCCCATACTGATCGATATCGCGGTGCGGCTGTTGACGTAGTTCATGCCGCAGTGGACGCCCAACATCAGCACAAAGCCCACCATCACCGACCAGCCCAAGGTCAGGTAGAGCAGATTCTCCAGCCCCAGAACGTAACGGAAGTGCAAATAGACGCAGAGCGCCAGTGGAGCGAGCGCCATTTCCTTGGTGTTGTAGAGGGCCCCGGCGAGCTTGCCGACGATGAACTCGCGCGGCGTCACATCGGTCACCAGCAGCAAGTCAAGCGCCCGCGCGTCGCGCTCGCTGGTCAGCGCGGTCACCGCCTGAACGTTGATCAACACCAGGCTCAGCACCGCCAACGGGGCCAGCAACATGGCGACGCGATCAGTCTCCGGCGCGCCGCGGGCTGGTATCGCCCAATAGAGGCCCACCGCTGATGCGGCGAAGAGCGCCAGATAAGCCACACGCAGCATCAAAGTCCGGCGGCCGTACGCCCAGGTGCGGACTTCGCGCCACAAGATGGGGTTGTCCCAAACCTGGCGCGTGCGGGCGTGCTGACGGATTGTTAGCGGCGCGGCCGGATTCTCTCGCCCGGCGATGGTCCAGCGCTGCGGCTCGGCGGCGGCCGGCGCTCGCTCGTCGCTTTCTCCGGAGGTGCGCTGCTCACGCGAAGGGTTCCAAACTCGCACCAGTGCAATGGCGGTCAGATTGGCGAGCAGCGTCACCCCGACGGCGAAGATTAAATAAAGCGTCGTCGGCCCCAACGACGGAAACTGCTGGAACGCCATCTCTTCGCCCGTTGAAAACGGGCGCATCGCCCACAGCGTCGCGCGCCAGGGGCTGATTGCCGCGGCCCAGGCGTGGGCGCTAGTTCCCGCGGGGGCTTCACCCAGGGCGCCGGCGTCGATCGCCTCGCCCGCCGCCAGCCAGCCGACCAACAACAACAGCGTCACGGCCAGCGATTGAAATGTCTTCTCGCGCCAAAAAGCGACCAGGCAGCCGAGGCTGCCGGCGGCGACGGCGCTCGAACAGACAATCGCAAAGACACGGGCAATCTGGCCCGGCGTCACGCCGCCGAGCAGCGTGAGGATGGCAAACAGCGGGATGGCCGCCACGATCATCGGCAAGGTCGCCACCAGGCTGGCCAGCAGCTTGCCGAGCACCAGTTCGGTGTTCGAAAGTTGCGTCAACAGCAGCAAATCGAGCGTGCGGCGGTCTTTCTCCGCGGCCACGGCT
This sequence comes from Pirellulales bacterium, assembly GCA_036493275.1. GTDB lineage: Bacteria > Planctomycetota > Planctomycetia > Pirellulales > JACPPG01 > JACPPG01. Next base: position 4,343 of record DASXPZ010000235.1, on the reverse strand, counting down.
CCGGCGCCCAGTAGCGCGGAGAAAAAAAGCATGACCGCCAACTGCAAGGAGGCCATGAACTGAAACGACGCCAGCCCCAGCCGGGCTAGGTCGCCGATGTCGCTCAAGGTCGCCGCTCCGGCCATCACCAGCCAGATCGTCAGCACCAACACGAACAAGGCGCCGACGTAGACCATTCGCGCGACGTAAAGCCTCACCCGCCGAGGGGCGGTTACCACCTCGCGGGTAAAGACCGGTCCAGCGAACAAACGACGTCTCCGGCAAAATGAGCTGCGTGGGGCGCGCTGCAACTGCTTGGGCTGCGGGGCGAAGCGTCGCGCGAAGTCGGAATTGGGAACAGTCCGCCATTATAGTTGGCAGGCGGCGGCTTGCGGAGGAGCCACAGCGACACGATCAGGCGCGGCGAAGTCTCGTGGCCGGGGGCTTCGACTCCGGAGGATGTGACGAAGACCGGCCTCGCAGAGGCCAGCTACAGACGAACGCCGGCGCGCAACAAAAAGGTCATGGCCGTTCGATCCGTCGAATGGCCATGACCTCTATCCTGAAACGGGACCGCCCCATGGCAATCCCGCCCTCCCGGCGTGCTTGTATTCAGGATATCGTCAAGGCAATCTCTGCCACTCGAACCGATCCCGCCCGCCGGCGCCGAATCGTCTGGCCGTTTGCAAAAAGCGGCCGTGGGAATCGCCACAACCGGAGAGGATTAACAGAAGTAGGCTTGAGGCGAAAGGCCACAGGCCAGAGGGGGGAAAGAATACAGGCTTCAGTCGACCGAACTATTTCCGCAGGCCATACCTCTGGCCTGTGGTCTCTGGTCTCTAGCCTGTTACCTCTGGCCTAAAAAAACGGGGGCCTCTGACGTGCCACTTCCACAATGGCTTTGTGGGATGGCCAGGGGCAAGTCAACCATCCCACAGATATTCGTCAGAGGCCCCGCGGGCCAGTCTCATTATCGAACCGGTTGCACCCGTCAGGTCCATCCCGATTCGTGGCTCCGTATAAAGCAGTCTATGTGCCGAAATCGTAAGAATTCGCAAACGAGGCGCGGCCCGCGCCATAAAGTGAATTCTATCTGGCTACTGAGTAAAGACTTGCGATTTCTAAAAAAATCGACGCTCTCCCAAACCGCGAGGCTCTGAGGCGCTGTCGAAGGCGCCTCGTTCCAGCACGCTCCGCTCCATTACGCTGTTTCGGGCCGATGCAAGCCTGCAATTTTTTCAAAAATCAATCGGTGTTCGCCGATCTGTATCAATTTGAGATTCTTGCGGCGTAACTCCTTGCAGAAAAAGGGGAAACGGGCGAAACCAAGTCACTCTGCGTTGCGTAAGAATCGCAAGGTGGGTCGTGGCTTTGTCCGTTTTAGCAGGCCCGCTAGAATGACCGCCGCGCCGGCTCTCCGGGCCCGAGTCGCGCCTCGCGATCCGTTCGGCGCGCGATCGCTCGTCCCCTCCGCGCTATAAGGAACGCCAGTCGTGCCAGCCAATCCCGCTCGCGTCGGAAAGTATCTGGTGGGCGCAGGGCAGCCTCTGCTGGTGATCGCCGGACCCTGCGTCATCGAGTCCGAAGAGCTGACGATGGCGATCGCCGAGCGCCTCGCCGCGATCGCGCGCGAGCTGCCGATTCAGCTTGTCTTCAAGGCGTCGTTCGACAAGGCCAACCGCACCAGCGCCGACGCCTACCGCGGCCCTGGCGTCGAAGGAGGGCTGGCGATTCTCGACCGCGTTCGCCAGGCGACCGGCCTGCCGGTCACCACCGACATTCACGAATCGATTCAGGCGGCGCCCGTGGCGCGCGTCTGCGAACTGTTGCAGATCCCGGCCTTCCTGGCTCGCCAGACAGACCTGCTGGTCGCCGCCGCCAAGACCGGCCGCGCGGTGAACGTCAAGAAGGGCCAATTCCTCGCCCCCTGGGACATGAAACACGTCGTCTCGAAATTGGAAGCCCACGGCTGCCAGAATGTCTTGCTTTGCGAACGCGGCACATTCTTCGGCTACGGCCGACTGGTGAACGACATGCGCGCCCTGCCGCAGTTGCGCGCCCTCGGAACGCCGGTCGTCTTCGACGCCACGCATAGCGTGCAGGAGCCGGGCGGGCTTGGTTCGTCGACCGGAGGGAACCGCGCGATGGTCGAACCGTTGGCTCGCGCGGCGACGGCGATCGGCGTGGACGGTCTTTTTTTCGAGACCCACCCTACGCCCGATACGTCCCCCAGCGATGGCCCCAACATGATCCCGCTCGACGAGTTCGCCGCGCTCCTCGCGCGGATCCTGGCGATTCGAGCGACTGTGGAAAAGTTCTAGGGAGAATGCCTCGTGGAACTGCCTCTTGTAGAGCTTCGCCGCCGATGGCCCAAGAGAATTTTTTCGCTTGCGCCGCTGCTGCTTGCAACCTTGGCTATCGCCACAGGCTGCGATCAAAACAAGCGGACGACGAGTAAGCCCTCGTTCGACACCCCGACAAGTCGCGTTCAAAAAAACGACGAGAATCTGACGTACGCGATCCGACTGCTTCGCAATGTCGATTCGGCGACAACGCCCGACGCGCTCGCGCCAATCGTGGCGCGGTTGAATCAATGGGGCCAAAAGGTCTCGCCGAAGGCTGACTGGAAGCCCGATCCGATGTTGTTGACACTGCCCGAAAAACTGCGGCAGATCAAGGCCATGCAGGGGCTGGCGGGGCTCGACTTTCCGGCGTCTGACGGCCGAGAGCTGGTGCAGGTGATCTGGCTCAACGAGATCGCGCGGCGCGTCGGCGGGGCGTCGAACGAGTCGCTCCCCAAAGCGCAAGCGCTCTTCGATTGGGTGATCCGCAACATCCAGATCGAGGCCGAGAGCGATGTCCCCGTCGCGCATGGCTCGACCGAAATTCTGCTGTTCGGGCGGGGCACGGCCGAGGACCGCGCGTGGATTTTTTCGCTGCTCGCTCGTCAGCAGGGGCTGAACGTCGTCTTGCTCGCGCTGCCGGGCAAAACCGAGGCCGACGCGCCGAAGTTATGGCTTCCGGCGCTCCTTGATAAAGGAGAGCTCTACCTGTTCGATACGCGCATGGGATTACCGATCGCCGGCCCGGAAGGCCAGTCGGTGGCGACGCTCGCTCAGGCCGCCGCCGATCCGGCGATCTTGCGCGCCATGGACGCCGACGAGCTGCACCCCTATCCGGTGAAGGCCGAAGACCTGCACGATCTGATCGCGTATGTCGAAGGTTCGCCGATTTATTTGTCTCACCGGATGCAATTGGTCGAGGAGAAGCTCGGCGGGGATGAATCGCTGATTCTTTCGGTCTTCCCTCAAGAGATCGCGGAGGAGTTGCGCGGCAAGCCCGGCGTGGGAAGTGTGCGCTTGTGGCCGTTGCCGTTCGAGCGATTGCAAGGCCTCGAAAAACCGAACCGCGAGTATGTCGAACGGACGATGCGCGAGATGGGGCCCTTCCAGCAGGCGCCGCAGCTTTGGCAGGGACGCGTGCTCGATCTGTTGGGTCGTTACGAGGGCTCAAACTCGGCCAGCGCCATGTACCAGGACGCTCGTCCTTCGGACGCGACACTGAGCAAACAGCGCGGCATGGCCGAAAAGCAGAAGCAACCGCAGCAGCGGGCAATAGCCGAAGTCGGCGTCGAGATGCGGGCGATCGCCAAGCAAGACGCCAGCTACTGGCTGGGATTGCTGTCCTACGAGCGCGGCAATTATCCGGCCGCGATCGACTACTTGAAGACGCGCGTTTTGGAAGCCGCGCCCGACGGGCCGTGGACCTCCGGCGCTCGCTATAACTTGGGGCGCGTTTATGAGGCCCAAGGCCAAACCGACGAAGCGATCCGCGCCTACCAGTCGGACCACTCCCCCCAACGCCCAGGCAATCTGCTCCGGGCGAAACGATTGCAAGCAGCGAAAGAGAAAACGCCAGCCAAGGCCGCGGCAAGATCGAATCAATGGATCAGCCCACGCTTGATGGAGGTTTTTTGAGTGTCCCCCCGACTTCACTGACAGACGTAAGCTGGAGATCGTGGCGAAACCTGGGGGCCGTTTGGGTGGGCTTTCGTGGCCCGTTTCAAGTCTCATTGTGCCGCTGGACGATGGACTCTGCCAGAGGACGGGCCTTTGCTCTCTCGGCCGGGCCGGATAGACTTCTACCGGCCGACGGGGCAACGCGGCGAACCGCGGCGCGCCCACTTTTTTCTCTCAAGAGATTATCCGAAAACTGCTAGTTGCTAGTAACATCGCGGCATTTTGTGCAGCGAATTCCGGTTTTAGGATAGGCACTAAAATTTTCTGTTTGCGCAAAGGGACACGCCTGATGGTCGAGCGCACCAAGTATCAACAGAACATCATCAAGAACTACTACCAGAATCA